>NZ_JBEPRF010000031.1:0-93718 GCF_040548225.1 Bradyrhizobium sp. S3.12.5 | reverse complement strand
AAAGACCATGCGAGACGGCTGGAACCGTCTCGCTGCTACGCTCGAGGGATATGCTCTTGCTAACCAAGAACAAAATCCGGGAATCCCATAGCCCCTTGTGGGAGAGGGTGGCTCGCCGCATAAGCGGCGAGACGGGTGAGGGGTCTCTCTCCGCGGGTCTCACTCTGAGCCGCACTCGCGGAGACAGACCCCTCATCCGGCGCTTCGCGCCACCTTCTCCCACAAGGGGAGAAGAGGCAGCGGCGTTCGCGGCGATACCTACTCGGCCGTCTGCTCCCTTAACTCCGCGACATCCTTCGCCGTCAGCTCCGAACCCTTCGCACCGAACCGCGCCGTCACGTAGTTCGCCACCGCTGCGATCTCATCGTCCGTATAGGCACTACCGAACGCGGGCATCGACAGCGCACCATCCGGCGTGTGGCGCTTGGTGCCCGACAGCACGATCTGCGCGACGTTGGTGGCGGCGGGGTCGTTGACGGCCCAGGTGCCGGTGAGCGTCGCCATCGGCGACACCGGGCTCTCGCCGCTCCAGCCGTGGCAGCTGGCGCAGGCGCTGGCGAACACCTTCTTGCCGCGGGCATCCGCGGTGACGCCGTCCTTGTGCGAGGCGGGTGCAATCGGCGCCGTGGTGGCCGGCAGGTCGGGCGAGGGCACCGGCGGCACGCTGCGCAAGTATGCAACGATGCTGCGGATGTCTTCGGGTGCGAACTGGCTAAAACTGTGGTCGACCGCTTCGCCCATCGGACCCGAGGCCGCGCCATGGCCCGGCGCGTGGCCGAGCGACAGATACGAGATCAGATCCTCGTCACGCCAGTTGCCGAGGCCGGTGGCCTTGTCGGAGGAGATGTTGAAGGCGTGCCAGCCGGCGGTGATGGCACCGGCGAACTTCTTGCGGTTGTCCAGCGCAAAGCCGAGATTGCGCGGCGTGTGGCACTCGCCGCAATGCGCCAGTGCTTCCGCCAGATACGCACCACGATTCCACTCCGGGCTCTTCGAGGTATCCGGCGCAAAGCGGGTGTCCGGGTTGAACACGGCGGACCAGAACATCATCGCCCAGCGCTGGTTGAACGGGAACGACAGCGTGTTCTCGGGCGGCTTGGCGCGCACTGCCGGCAGGCTGAACAGATAGGCCTTCACCGCCAGCACGTCCTCGTCGCTCATGTAGGTGTAGGACGTGTAGGGCATCGCCGGATAGAGCCGGGCGCCGTCATGCCGCTTGCCACGCTGGACCGCGTCGAGGAAATCCTGGTCGCTGTAATTGCCGATGCCGGTCGCTTTGTCGGGCGTGATGTTGGTCGAGTAGAGCGTGCCGAACGGCAGCTTGAAGCCGAGCCCGCCGGAATACTCCTTCCCGCCCGGACTGGTGTGGCAGACCATGCAGTCGGCCGCCTTCGCCAGATATTCGCCGCGCTCGACCAGGTTTGCCTTTTCGAGCTTGGCCGGCACGCCCGTGGGCTTGCCGGCGCGGTAATCCGCCAGCGCCACCTTGGTGCCGCCGGCGAAATCGAGCGGGCCGGGTCCGCGGATGATGAAGACGCCGAGCGCCACCGCGACGATGGCGATCACGACGAGGCTTGCAAGGATACGCATTGTCCGGCTCATGCCTTCCTCCCGGCAGCCAGCAGTTTCCGATCGATCGGCAGGCGCCGCAGCGCCACGCCGGTTGCGGCGTAAATTGCGTTGCGCAGCGCCGGCGGTCCGGCATTGACGCCGGCTTCGCCGATGCCGCCGGGCGCCTCGCCGCTCTTGACCACGGTGACATCGATCTTCGGGGTCTCGTTGATGCGCATCATGCGGTAGTCGTGGAAGTTCGACTGCTGCACGCGGCCCTTCTCGATGGTGATCTCGCCGTAGAGCGCGGCGGTGAGGCCGAAGATCAGCCCGCCCTCGATCTGCGCCTTCACCGTATCGGGATTCACGGCGATGCCGGTGTCGACCACTGACGTGACGCGGCGGACAATGATCTCGCCGATGTCGTCGATCTCCGCTTCCACCACGGTCGCGAGGTAGCTCGCAAACGACGGCTGCACGCAAACGCCGCGGCCGACGCGCGGCGGCAGTGGCTGGCCCCATCCGGATTTTTCCGCGACGAGATTCAGCACAGCCAGCGCGCGCGGGTTGTTCGTCAGATGAGCGCGGCGAAATTCGACCGGGTCCTTGCCGGCCTTGCGCGCCAGCTCGTCCATCGCGCATTCGAACGCGAACACGTTGTTGTTCGGGCCGACGCCGCGCCAGAAGCCGGTCGGCACAGCAGGCGGTTCGGCGCGGACATATTCGACCTGGAAGTTGGGAAAGTCGTAGGGCATGTCCGCCGCGGCATCGACCGCGTCGATATCGATGCCTTTCTGGAACGCCGGCGGCAGCCAGCGTGCAATCACCGCCGAGCCGGCGATCTTGTATTTCCAGGCCGACACCTTGCCATCGACCAGTGTCGCGGTGACCTGGTCGCGATAGACCGGGCGGTAGACGTCGTGCTGGATGTCCTCCTCGCGGGTCCAGATCACCTTGACGGGATAATCGACCTGCTTTGCGATCTTCACTGCCGCAACCACCATGTCCGGCTCGAGCTTGCGGCCGAAGCCGCCGCCGAGCAGATGCTGGTTGACGATCACCTTGTCGACGGGAACGCCGGCGGCCTTCGCCGCCTCCGCCTGCACGCGCGTCATGATCTGCGTGCCGGTCCAGATCTCGCAGGCGTCCGGTCGGACGTGGACAGTGGCGTTGATCGGCTCCATCGAGGCATGCGCCAGGAACGGCAATTCGAAGCTCGCCTCGAATCTGTCGCCGCTCGCCAGCCCCTTGGCGATGTCGCCGACTGATTTTGCGATCGCGCCATCCTTCTCGCTGGCGGCGCGCAGGTCCTGCCAGATGTCCTTGGTGCTGATTTTTGCGTTCGGTCCCTCGTTCCATTCGATCTTGAGCGCTTCGAGACCTTTTTTGGCGGCCCATGTGTGGTCGCCGATCACCGCGACCGTATCCTCGAGCACCACGATCTTGCGCACGCCGGCGACTTTCATCGCCCCAGTGTCGTCGACCTTGCCGACCTTGCCGCCGAACACCGGACAATTGGCGATCACCGCGATCTTCATGTTCGGCAGGATCGCATCGATGCCGTAGACGACCTTGCCGTTGACCTTGTCCGGCGTGTCGAGCCGCTTCAGCGGCTGCCCGATGATGACGAAGTCCTTGGGGTCCTTGACCGCAACGTCCTTCGGCGGCGTTTGGCCCTGTGCGGCCAATGCCAGTTCGCCATAACCGATCTTGCGGCTGCTCGCGGCGTGCACGACCTCGCCTTTCGACGCCGTGCAGCTGGCAGGATCGACCTGCCATTGCGCCGCTGCGGCCTGCACCAGCATGGCCCGCGCGCTGGCGCCGGCGGCGCGCAGCGGTTTCCACCAGGCGCGGATCGAGGTCGAGCCACCGGTTGCCTGCAAGCCGAACACGGGATTGGCGTAGAGCTTGTCGTTGGGCGGCGCGTGCTGGACCTCGACCTTGGCCCAGTCGGCATCGAGCTCCTCAGCCAGGATCATCGCAATCGAGGTATAGACGCCCTGGCCCATCTCGACCTGCGGCATCATCAGCACGGTGCGGCCGGTCTCGTCGATGCGGATAAAAGCGTTGGGGGCGAACCTGCCGTCGGTCGTATCCTTCTGCTCTGGTTCGTTGGCGGCTGCGCGCAGCGGCAGATGAAAGGCGAGCAGGAAGCCGGTGGCGAGGCCGCTGGTCAGAAGCGTGCGGCGGGAGACATCAGGAAGGGTCTTGTCTGTGATCATGGCGGACCTCACGACTGACGGCCGTTGGCGGCCTGCTTGATGGCCTCGCGGATGCGCACATAGGTGCCGCAGCGGCAGATGTTGCCGGCCATTGCCGCATCGATGTCGGCATCGTCAGGATTGGGCGTTGCCGCCAGAAGGGCCGCAGCCGACATGATCTGGCCGGACTGGCAATAGCCGCACTGAATAACCTCGGCATCGAGCCAGGCCTTCTGCACCTTCGCGCCTGACGGCGTGCCGCCGACATGTTCGATGGTGGTGACGGCGCGATTCGCGACCGCGCTGACAGGGAGCACGCAGGAGCGTACCGCCTTGCCGTCGACATGCACCGTGCAGGCGCCGCATTGCGCGATGCCGCAGCCGAACTTGGTGCCGGTCATGCCGAGGATGTCGCGCAGCACCCACAGCAGCGGCATTTCCGGTGGGGCATCGAACGATTTCGTTTCGCCATTGATGGTGAGAACAGTTGCCATATGCATTCCCTTCTTCGCCAGATTGCTTACGGCGATCTAGTTGGCGAACTCGTGCGCGACAATAATCATACCGATGTGAAACGATGAAGCGTCGAAATTTCTGGCGATGCATATTTGCGTGGCTCGAGCATCAGGCCATGACGTTCACGAATTTGTGCGGCGATCGCTGCGGCGCTTTTGGGCTAATTGATATGATAAGCATCATTTTCTGACGCTTTTGCATCCTATGCGGTGTCGACCTCCGCGCATCAGCGTGCGAATGCGCAAAACCATGCCAAGACGAAAGTCGTGCGATTGTGAAAGTCGGGTGAGGGCGGGCACGGTGCGCGTCTGAAGGAATCAGTTCCAATGGCGCAAAAGCCGACGTGCCCGATGATGGCATCGTGCTCCTGTTTTGCCCGACGGGTCAACTGGGACATTCGGAATTTGCTCAACGTCCCCCGCAAGCGGGAGAGGTCGCGCACGTTCTCCTTGGCAAGCAGCCAAGCCTCATTTCATCCCGCTAAGCCATTGATTCCGCGCAGCCCCGCTACTGTGCATGGGGTTGTTTTCGAGGTTTTTGATTCAGCCCTGACGAAACCCCATGCGGAATGCACCCCAGTGCTTGCCGCGGACCATGATCGGCGAGGACAGGTCCTTCATCAGCACGAACTGCCCGCCGCCCATGTCGCGGCGATAGGTCTGCAGCAGGAAGGGTTTTGTGTTGGCCGCGACCTTCTTCACGGCGCGATCGGTGAACAGGCGGCGGTTGCGGCAATTGGCGTTGTTCCAGACCGGGTCCTTGCCCTGCGGCAGCCGGTAGTTCGGATTGTGCGTCGGCAGATAGCCGCTCCTCGCCCAGGCGACGCAGAACACGATGCGGGGATCGGACTTCTGGATCGGGTCCTGGATCGCAGGCAGCACGCGATCGGTGAACTCGACATATTTGGTGAGATACTGCTTGGGGTCGGTGCCGGCGATCTCGCGGTAGCTCTCGTCCATGAGCTGGTCGAGCGTGATCTCGCCGCGATCGACCGCGGCCTCGAACTCGGCCGAGATGCGTTTGGCGGTGTCGACGACGGCGCGGATCAGCGGCGCATCGGATGTCTCCACGCCGCTGTCGGCGATCAGCGCGATCAGGCCTTCGGAGGTGTCGAGCAGCTTCGTCACCCGCTGATCGGCATTCTTGAGATCGCGCGAGGACAGGTCGACGCCCTTGGCGAGCTCGTTGAGCTCGTTGATGACGGTGTCGCAGTGGCCGAGATTGGAGGTCGCCGCGCGCGTGACGCTGTCGATCTCCGCTTCCACCGAGGCGAAGCCTTGTTGCACGCGCGAGATGATGCCGGAGATCCGCCGGGCGCCTTCGCCGGCGGTCTTGGCGCGCTGGGACGCATCGCTGCTCTCGCCGATCAGGCCTTCGATCTGGCCATCGAGATCGCGCACGGTGTCGGCGATCTGGTGCGTGGCCTGCCGGGTGGCCTCCGCGAGGTTCTTGACCTCGCTTGCGACCACCGCAAATCCGCGTCCGGCATTGCCGGCCCGCGCGGCCTCGATCGTCGCGTTCAACGCAAGCAGATTGGTCTGCTTGGCGATCGCCTCGATCGAGCCGGAGACTTTTGCGACCTGCGCCAGCGCCGAGCCGACGGCGCTCAGCCGCGCCTCGATCCGCTCCACGGCAGCAACGAGCTCGGAGATATGGCTGACCGCGGTGTCGACCGCACCGCGCGACTGCGCGATCTCGCCGACCGCGGCCGATGCGGTCGATTGCACCGCCTGTGAGGCGTTGGCGATGTCGTGGTTGGCCGAGACCATGGTCTCGGCCGTCTTCTGGAGATGATGGAACCGATCTGACTGGTTGGCGACGCGGTTGGCGACCTCCTGGACGTTCCCGGCGATGTCGGCAAGCTCGACACCGAGGCCGCCGATGCGGTCGGCGAGCTGGTCGATCAGCCGCTCGGCGAGCGTCCGGCTGGATCCAGTGTCCATGACTGCAAGCTGGGCGAGGGACATGTACGGGCTTTCTCCAGTCAGAGCCGTTCGCCGGCCCTCCGCGGCATTCCCATTCCAACTTCACTTAAAGACGTGATTCGCGCCCGGCGTCTTGCCTGAGCGTGCACTACAGCTTGTAAGCCGTCCTGAACCCGCCCCAGTGCCGGCCCTGCACGCGGATCGGGACGTCGATCTCGCGCATCATCACCGTGTTGCCGTTGCCCATGTCGCGCGCATAGCTCTGGATCAGGTACGAGCGCAAATTGTGCGCGGCGGCCAGCCCCGCCGGATCGTTGAAGATGCGGCGGTTGCGGCAATTGGCCGTGTTCCAGGCGGCATCGCCCGGCCGCTGCGGATGCGAATAGATCTCGTTGTGGACCGGCAGGAAGCCGTTGCGGTCGACCATGGCACAGAACGCCATGCGCGGTTCCTTGGCGAGAAAAGCTTCCTGGAACGACGGCAGCGCGCGGTCGGCCCAGTCCAGGTATTTTGTGCGGTATTGCTGCGGATTGGTGCCGGCGATCTCGGCGTAGTCGGTGTCGAAGAGATCATCGATCTTGACCTCGCCGCGTGCGACCGCTTGCTCGAAAATCCGGGTCAGCGCGGTGCCGGCCTCCATCGCGCGGGTGACGAACTCGGTGTTCTCCTCGTGGATCGACCAGAGCTTGTCTTCGACCTTCTCGCGCTGCGCGGCGTCGGGGTTGACGAATTGCGTGCGGACGCCGGCCTTGGACTGCTCGACCACGCGCAGTCGGCAGGCCCCGACGTCCTCGAGGGTGCCGTCGATGATCGCCTGCGGCGCGAGCCGGCTTGCTTCCGCACCACCGATCAAGACGCCGTCCATCGCGATCTCATAGACCGGCAGCACGCCGCGCGCGCTCTCGAATTTGAGGTGGCAGGGCAGCCGCTCGGTCTTGCGGCGATCGTCGTGCTCGCTCTGACGGAGCAACACTGCGCAGCGCGATTTCAGCTTCCTGGCGAAGGTCGTCACGGCCTTGCCGGCGCTGGCGACGTTCTCGCCATGGGTCTCGGCCGCCTTGGTGGCGGCGTCGATCTCGGCCGCGCTTTCGCCGACCGAGATGATGAACTGCGACGCGCTGGCCGCGTTGCCGGAGACCTCGCTGGTGGTGACGTTCTGCTCGGCGACCGCGCCATTGACGGTGTCGAACACCGGGCGGATCGCCTCGATCGCCTGCGAGATCCGGTGCACCGCGTCCGCGGAGCCGGCGGCGTCGCGCTGGAGCGCGTCGATCTTTTTGGAGATCTCCTCGGTGGCGCCCTGGGTCTGTACCGCAAGCGCCTTGACCTCGGTGGCGACGACCGCAAAGCCTTTGCCGGCGGCGCCGGCGCGCGCGGCCTCGATGGTGGAGTTGAGCGCGAGCAGGGTGGTCTGCCGCGCGATCTGCGCGATCAGATTGACGACATTGCCGATCGCGGCGGAGGATTCACGCAGGCGGTCGACATTGGCGCGCGCCTCCTGCGCGGCGGCGCTGGCCTCGTCGGCGAGCTTGCCGGCCTCGCGGACCTGCGCGCCGATGCCTTGCGCGGACTGGGTGAACTTGTCGGCGGCATGGGCAAAGCCCGAGGCGTTCGACTGGGCGGCATTGGTCCGCCCGGTCAATGCGTCCGTCCGCTGGCGGATATCGGCAAGCGTCGCCGCGGTGGCCTCGGCGCCGCCCGCCACCGAATTGGCGGCGCGCTCAAGCTGGCGGATCATAGCGCCGAGCTCGAGTTCCAGCAGTTCCAGGATTTCCCGGGCCGAATCGACCTCGACGGCCGGAGCGGGCGCTGCCGCCGGCTGCGCGGCCTGCGCGGCTGCCGCTGGTGCGGCCATGTCCGGCCGGCGCTTCCGAAATAATGCGAACGCCATTGGATCTACTCTTGTCGGGAGATGGGCGGACGCTATTTTCCCAGGCCGGAATGAAATCAGGGTTAACGGTGCCTGACTTCCGGGCACGGGTCCCTACGCTATTACCTTAAAGTATGAGAGGCTCTTTCATTCCGGTGGGTTGGCGGCCTATAAGGCCGCGCTTCCCCACGCTCACCTTTGGCGCACGATTCTCTAGAGAAGATCACGCATGGCCGGACATTCCCAATTCAAGAACATCATGCACCGCAAGGGGCGGCAGGATGCCCAGAAGTCGAAGCTGTTCGGCAAGCTGGCGCGGGAAATCACCGTTGCCGCCAAGCTGGGGACGCCCGATCCCAACATGAACCCGCGCCTGCGCGCGGCCATCATCGCGGCGCGCCAGGAGAACATGCCGAAGGACAATATCGAGCGTGCCATCAAGAAGGCGCTCGGCAGCGATGGCGAGAACTATGACGAGATTCGCTACGAGGGCTATGGCCCCGGCGGCGTCGCCGTTATCGTCGAGGCGCTGACCGACAACCGCAACCGCGCCGCCTCCGACATCCGCTCCTTCTTCACCAAATCCGGCGGCAATCTCGGCGAAACCGGCTCGGTGTCCTTCATGTTCGACCGCACCGGCATCATCGAATACGACCGCAGCGTCGCCGATGACGACGCGGTGCTCGATGCCGCGATCGAGGCCGGCGCTGACGACGTGGTCTCGGGCGAGGGGGGCCACGAAATCTACGCCTCGACCGAAAGCTATCGCGACGTCGCGAAAGCGCTGGAGGCCAAGTTCGGCGAGCCGCGCAAGGCCGCGCTGATCTGGAAGCCGCAGAATACGGTCGCGGTCGACGACGAGACCGGCGAGAAGCTGTTGAAGCTGATGGACCTCCTCAACGAGCACGACGACGTCCAGCATGTCTACGCCAATTTCGAGATTTCGGACGCGCTGGTCGCGAAGATGGGCGGCTGAGGCCTCAGAGCGGCGCTCACCTCGCGAGACCGCCTTTCTCCGGGGACTTCTGTTCTGTTTCTGTTTCGCTATCATGGGCCAACCGCTATCACTGGCCCATGAGCGCGCTCCCGATTCGCCAACCCGTTCGCATCATCGGCATCGACCCCGGCCTGCGCCGCACCGGCTGGGGCGTGATCGAGGCCGACGGCAATCGCCTGATCTATCTCGCCTGCGGTTCGGTGGAACCGCCGGACGATTTGCCGCTGTCGAGCCGGCTGCTCGCGATCCATGAGGGGCTCACGGCGGTTCTCTCCAATCACAATCCGATGGAAGCGGCGGTCGAGCAGACCTTCGTCAACAAGGACGGCGTCGCGACGCTGAAGCTCGGCCAGGCCCGCGGCGTCGCCATGCTGGCGCCCGCAATGTTCGGCATCCCTGTCGCCGAATACGCGCCGAACCAGGTGAAGAAGACGGTGGTCGGCGCCGGTCACGCCGACAAGCAGCAGATCGCGATGATGCTGAAGATATTGCTGCCCAAGGCCGAGCCGCCGTCGGCCGACGCCGCCGACGCGCTCGCCATCGCCATCACCCACGCCCATCACCGCCAGAGCACGGCGCTCAGGCTGAAGGTGGTGGGACTATGATCGGCAAGCTCAAGGGCCTGATCGATTCCTACGGCGAGGATTATGTGCTCCTCGACGTCGGCGGCGTCGGCTATCAGGTGCATTGCTCGGCGCGGACGCTGCAGCATCTTCCCTCGCCCGGCGACGCAGCGGTGCTCTCGATCGAAACCTATGTCCGTGAGGATCAAATAAAACTGTTCGGCTTCCGCACCGACCAGGAGCGCGAATGGTTTCGCCTGCTCCAGACCGTACAGGGTGTCGGTGCCAAGGTCGCGCTCGCCGTGCTCGGCACGCTCGCGCCAGCCGATCTCGCCAATGCGATTGCTCTGCGCGACAAGGCTGCCGTGGCGCGCACCCCCGGCGTCGGGCCCAAGGTTGCCGAGCGCATCGTGACCGAGTTGAAGGACAAGGCGCCGGCCTTCGCCAATGTCGACCCCGCCGTCGTGCATCTCGCCGGTGCCGTCGACGAGCAGCGCGCGCCGCGACCTGTGGCGGACGCGATCTCCGCGCTGGTCAATCTCGGCTACGGCCAGCCGCAAGCCGCCGCGGCCATCGCCTCGGCATCGCGCAGCGCGGGTGAGAACGCCGAAACGGCGCAGCTCATCCGGCTTGGGTTGAAGGAGCTCGCGAAGTGAGCGATCCCAAGGCCAACCGCATGGTCACGCCCGAGCGCCGCAGCGATGATGTCGGCGACATCGCGCTGCGGCCGCAATCGCTGTCCGATTTCGTCGGCCAGGCGCAGGCGCGCAAGAATCTCTCGATCTTCATCGAGGCGGCGCGCAAGCGCGGCGAGGCGCTGGATCACGTTCTGTTCGTAGGTCCCCCGGGCCTTGGCAAGACCACGCTGGCGCAGATCGTGGCCAAGGAGCTCGGCGTCGGTTTTCGCGCCACGTCAGGCCCGGTGATCGCCAAGGCCGGCGATCTCGCGGCACTCCTCACCAATCTCGAAGAGCGGGACGTGCTCTTCATTGATGAAATCCATCGCCTCAGCCCGGCGGTGGAAGAGGTGCTCTATCCCGCGATGGAGGATTTTCAGCTAGACCTCATCATCGGCGAAGGCCCGGCAGCGCGTTCGGTCAAGATCGAGCTGTCGAAATTCACTCTCGTCGGCGCCACCACGCGCGCCGGCCTGCTCACCAATCCCCTGCGCGATCGCTTCGGCATTCCGATCCGGCTCAATTTCTATACGATCGAGGAGCTGGAGAGCATCGTCACTCGCGGTGCGCGCGTGCTCAATGTCGGCATGAGCGCGGATGGCGCCAACGAGATCGCGCGGCGCGCCCGCGGCACGCCGCGCATCGCCGGCCGCCTGTTGCGTCGCGTGCGTGATTTCGCCTCGGCCGCCGATGCCGACCGGATCGACCGCAAGATCGCCGATCACGCGCTGAGCGCGCTCGAGGTCGATGCCGCCGGCCTTGACGCCATGGACCGCCGCTACCTCACGACCATCGCGACGAACTATGGTGGTGGCCCGGTCGGCGTCGAGACGATGGCCGCCGCGCTGTCGGAGCCGCGCGATGCGATCGAGGACATCATCGAGCCGTATCTCATTCAGTGCGGCTATCTCCAGCGCACCCCGCGCGGCCGCCTGCTCACCTCGCACGCCTTCCGCCATCTCGGCATCGCAGAGCCTTCGCGCGATGCGGCGGCTCAGTTCGGCCTATTCGGCACGGACGAAAGCGACGAGTGATCTGCGCCAGCGCACATTGCCCCGGTGTCATGAACTTTCAGTCATCTCTGTGCAGATGATCTGCACAAGCGTACCGCAATTCCGCTCGAATCCGACTGCATCGAGGAGGCGCATCAGAAGCGGACTTCCATGATCAATCGGCGTCATCTCATCCGTTCCATCGGCGGTCTCTCCGCCCTCGGCGTCTCGACCGCGGCTTACGGCGTTGGTGTCGAGCCGGTGTTGCGGCTACGCGTTACTCGCTATCATCCAATGCCGCGGCAATGGCCAGCGGATTTTCCGCTGAAGATCGCCGTCGTCGCCGACATCCATGCCTGCGATCCCTGGATGTCGCTGGATCGGATCGAGGCCATCGTCGATCGCACCAACGCTCTCAGTCCCGATCTCATCGTGCTGCTCGGGGACTATGTCGCCGGTCATCACCATGTCACGCGCATCATCCCGGCCGATGAATGGGCGGGGGTGCTGACTGGCCTCAAGGCGCCACTCGGCGTTCATGCCGTCATGGGCAACCACGACTATTGGGACGACAAGGTCGTGCAGCGGGCCGGGCGCGGGCCGACGGTCGCCCATCGTGCGCTGGAGGCGGCTGGCATTCCCGTCTACGAGAACGACGTCGTGCGTCTCACCAAGGATGGTCGCCCGTTCTGGCTCGCCGGCCTCGGCGATCAGCTCGCCTATGCGCCGTCGCAGCGCTACGGCCGCGCTCAGCGCTTCGGTGTCGACGATCTGACCGCGACGCTCGCAAAGGTTACGGACGACGCTCCAATCGTCCTGCTCGCGCATGAGCCGTATATCGCGACGCGCGTGCCCGTGCGTGTCGCGCTCCAGCTTTCCGGCCACACCCATGGCGGTCAGGTCCGCCTGTTCGGCTGGTCGCCTGCGCTTCCGCCGCAACACGGCATTCCGCTCGCCTACGGCCATCTGCGGCTGAAGTGCGACGTCATCATCTCCGGCGGCCTCGGTTGCAGCATCATGCCGGTCCGCGTCGGCGTGCCGCCGGAGATCGTCGAGGTGACGCTGGGGCGGGCGCCGGTGGTGGCGTGACGACGGGGCGTGAAACCTACATCAGATAATGCTACATCTGATGTAGAGGAGCGCTCATGATAGCCACGATTTCAATTGACGATGAGCTTTTCGCACAGGCACGACAGTTTGTCGGCGTTGCAGAGACATCTGCCGTTGTCGTTTTGCGCGCGCCGGGGGGCCCAGTCTGATGCCCATGCTTCGCCACGGCGCCGTCCCTGATATTCAGCGAGTTGTAGCTTGATGTCTCATCTCGACGGCGAGATCCGCGACGGCCGCCACCACATGCAGGTCCGCGTCTATTACGAGGACACGGATTTCCCTGACTGGACGTTGTCGTAGCAGGCCGTGCTGATCGTTCCTGTTTTGTCGCGGTCTTCTGAGAAGAGTTTCATGCTGAAAAGGGCAGCGGCATTCAGGTACGGTGTGTATTCGTAAGGCATCCGCTTGCGCACTGGATGCACTATAATGCAGTCGACCAAGTTACGGAAAGCGATGCGGGTTTCGATCGCCTTAGGATTTATCTTGAGCGCGGTGACCAGTCTCTTAGCCTCCGAACGGTATCGGTCACTGAACTTCGGATGATCGAACGGGATCACGTTTTCGCCGCCACTGCCCAACAACCGCAAGCGCTCCTCGACAGTTTCCCGTTCCACGTCGCATTCATCTATCCGCTTGATCAACTCGTCCGGTTTGCGATGGCTGTTTGCGATCGCATATGACAACCGTTCGATCTCAGTATTGAGCGCATAGCGACGGCGCTCGAGATTAGAGTGTTCGCTGTCTTTTCGCTTATCGCTCTTCTGCTCCTCCTTCCAAGTACGCATCGCCTCTTCAATGGCTTTCGGCGAAAGCAATCTTACTTCCATTTTCTCGGCAACATCGTTCAACAGAACGTCCATATCAAAGCTGCGGGTATGCTCGCAGGTGCCTCGCTGATGCGCGTTGACGCATGCGGCGCGCGGGCCGCCATTCCGGGAGGATTGAGCGATTCGCATACGGCCGTTGCAGACGCCGCATCGAAGAGCTCCCGCAAGCGGATGCTCATTGTTGCGCGGGACTACGGGCCGGCGCCGCGGCTTGCCGGTCGGCCCGAACATATGGATAGCGCGTTCACTGCGAACCTTCTGCGCGCTATCCCAGAGCGCTTGCGGAACAATCCGCAGCTCGGCGTTTTTGACGATGATGTGGCGTTCTTCCGGATTGCGGCGCTTCTGCTTCTTCTGCGTTTCCGGATTGAGAATTGTTGAGCGAATATTCCAATGTATCTCGCCGATATACAGCTCGTTGCCGATAATGCCGCGACCATGGCGACCCCCAGTGATGCACTGATGATTCCAGGTTGTGCGACCAGCCCTGTTCTTGTGACGCGTAGCCCCAGGGGAGAGCACGCCTTCGCGGGTGAGATCGGCGGCGATATCTCGAGTTGAACGGCCCGACGTGTACTCGATGAAGATACGGCGCACGATCTTCGCTTCGCTCTCATCGATCATCCGCTCGCCAGGCGCGCCCGGCTTTGGCCGATAACCGTAGGCGTATGAGCCGGGAATTCTTCCGTTGGTGACAGCGTTATCATGCCCGCGCCGAACCTTGTCGGCGAGCTGCGGCTTATAGATCGTATTATAGAGGCTTGCGATACTGATGTCAGTTGCGGTCGCATAAATGCCTTTCTGATCCATCAGCTCAACGCGGTTAAACTCAAGCACCTGCTTGAGGCGCTGGATGGTCGCGGGATCGCGCGACAGGCGGTCGAAATGCTCGACGACGATCACGTCAAAGTCATGCTTTCGCACACCGTTGAGCAGTAGCTGATAGCCGTCGCGCGCATCTTCGGTAAGGCCCGACTTTGCAGCGTCAACAAATTCACCAACGACATCTAGGTCGTTTCGTGCGGCGACCTTCCGGCAGAGTAATAGCTGACCGTCAATCGACGTCGCTTTTTGCATGTCGCTCGAATAGCGGGCGTATATCACGGCCCTCTTTTTTGGTGACGGTGTCGACATCCCGTTCCCCTATCGGCTGCCCCAAACCTTCTTTTTCATCCCGCGCAAGCTGCCGTCCGATGGCGCGCGCCAACTCAAGCCAAATTTCCTCATTGCCGGGATTATCCCAACTTTGAGGATGGGAAGGATCAAGCGGTCGGATGATCGCCTTTTGCCCCCGAGGCGATCGGATTCGGGTACGCATTACAGAAAAGCCTTCACAAGTTAACGCAATTTTCCGTCTTGCGCTACGGCCAGGTAGCAGGGATCACATGCGGCGTTCGCATTCTTCACTCGGAGGTTCGATCGAAGCTTCTCTGTGATTTTTTCGGAGGGTCTAGATCGTCGTCCAGCAGCAGCTTGCGTCGGCAAGCGCGGTGACCCGATAAGAATCACGACAAGGCTACAGATGACTTTTGCTTTTGTGCCGCTCATGGAAGTCTCGATCTGCAATGGCGAGTCCGTTCATGTTGACTGCTGCAGTCGAGAATGAAAATGGGAGTTCTCAAGTGTCAGGCGCTAGCGTGTTGCTGCGAAGATGATCGTAGGTTGGAGGGGGATTTGCTAAATAAGGCGGAGTAAAGATACTTGCGGGTGGGGGTACGAAAAATGCGATTGGGTCCAGTTCATACGGCTAGCAGCTCGATGCAATGATCTCTGGGGATGGGTTCAAAGGTCGCTGGCTGCTCGGAGAGGAGTTCTCGTATCTTGAGCGGCCCGCGAATCTGCCGATCATCAAAGAGATCAGCCGGCCCGAGCGGTGGAATGAAGGGCCGCCCGACCTCAAGAGATGAGCGCAATGAAAAAAGGTGAAGCGGCAAAGATGATCCCGCACTTGCTCGACAAGTGGGTTGCAGAGATAAAAGCTCCGTGGCCGCCCAACGGGCTGCACCATTACAGCTTCGGTTCGTTTTCGGACGTGGATGGAAAACAACCATCGTCTCTACACGCAGTTTCGGGCGGTCCCGAATGCCCGCTACGTTGCGGAGACGCGGTTCGACAAGCTCACTAAGCAGACGTGGCGCAATTAGGTTCCGCCTTCGCCCTCTTTCTCGGCGCGGGCTATAGCGAGACTTCAAGGATAGCGTGGACGCGACAAACCACGACCGGCTCGGCGACGGAGACGGGCAAGGCATTCGCGGCGAGATCGGGATACCGCGGAGCGAAAGTGACGAGCTTGGCGATGGAACGAGGAGGAAATCGAGGGATCCGGTCGCTAACACGAGTACCATCCCCGCAGCCCGGCTATCTGTACCCAGCTGCGGCTTTCTCAGCATTATGTCCAGTTTCGAGCCCCGTTTTGGCTTAAAAACTTGAGTCCGAATAGATTTTTCATGATATTTCTATTGAGTGAAGCTTTTTCGGTAGATATCATAGTTTTTCGGCAGTAGCTGGAATTCAAGAGGGAAATTCACGGGCTGCAGGACTTTTCAGGGAGATGTCCCGTGGAGTACGATTTTTCAGGACCGGTGAGTGTTTTTCACGAACGGCGGTTGCCCGAAATGGCTACCCCCGTCGGCTATGCAGCGCTTATCCAGACTTATTCCCTTCCGGTTCCCATTCCCCGAACCCTCTGCGCCATCGGTACCCGCCATCGGATCATCGAGGCTGACGGCTGGCGACTCTACACGCCACGTCATGCACCCGAAGCGACCCTCGAAGGACACCTGACCTTCGCGCTCAAGTATGAGGGGCTCGATCTTGCCGTCCTGAAGCGGCTGTTCAACGCCGCGACGCCAAGCGAGATCGTGGACCTCGTTCGCGTCAAGCCGACCGGCATCTACACGCGCCGCATTTGGTTCCTCTACGAATGGCTGCTCGGCCGAAAGCTCGATCTGCCGGACGCCGACAAGGTCTCCTATGTCGATGCCGTTGATGCCAAGCTCCAGTTTGCGGGAAACGGCCAGAATTCAACCCGGCACCGCGTCCGCAACAATCTGCCGGGAACCCCGGAATTCTGCCCTCTCGTGTTCAGAACGGCAGCGCTGGAGCAATTTATCGCGGCCGATCTCAAGGCGCGCGCGCAGGCCGTCGTCAATAACATGCCAAAGGACCTGCTCGCCCGCACGGCGGCGTTCCTGCTCCTCAAGGATTCCAAGTCGAGCTACGTCATTGAAGGCGAAAGGCCACCCCAAGATCGGATCCAGCGCTGGGGTCGCGTCATCGGCGAAGCGGGTCGCGTCCCGCTTGATGAGGCGGAATTGCTGCGGTTGCAACGCATCGTGATCGGTGACGAGCGTTTCGTCAGGCTTGGACTTCGCGACGAAGGCGGATTCGTCGGCGAACACGACCGTGAGACGCGCCGTCCCATCCCGGACCACGTTAGCGCGCGTCCCGAGGACCTTTCATGCCTCGTCGACGGACTCATGGCCTTCGATCACACCGCAGAAAGCGCCCTCGACCCGGTTATCGCAGCGGCCGTGCTGGCATTTGGCTTTGTCTATATCCATCCATTTGAAGATGGAAACGGACGTATCCACCGTTACCTGATGCATCACGTTCTCGCCCGTCGCGGGTTCAACCCCTCTGGCGTTCACTTTCCAGTATCGGCTGCAATCCTCGACAGGATCGATGACTATCGCAATGTGCTCGAAAGCTACTCCCGCAGACTGCTGCCGCTTGTCCGCTGGGAGGCGACCGAGAAGAACAACATCAAGGTCCTGAACGACACGGGCGACTTCTATCGCTTCTTCGATGCGACACCGCATGCGGAATTCCTGTATGCCTGCGTACGCAAAACGATCGACGAAGACCTTCCGAACGAGACGGCTTTTCTGAAGAATTTCGATGCCTTCCGCGCAGGTATCGAGAACATGATCGATATGCCAGAGCGTACGCTCAACAATCTATTGGGCTTCCTTCGCCAGAATGGAGGCCGGCTGTCAAAGCGTGCGCGCGAGAGCGAGTTTGCTGAACTGACCGCGGACGAGGTGACGCAGATAGAGGACCTGTATGGCGCGACCTTCGGGGCCTGCGAGCCATCCCATGGATGAATCCTCTTCCTCCCCACAGGCGGCAGATGCGCTTTCTCCTTCCAGCGGCGGACGATCGCTCGAAGGCTATGTCTACCAGCTCGACGTCTCGGTACTTGTGGCGCTCGATCTCGTTCTTGCCAGGAAAGTGGCGCACGAGATCGTGCTGGAGCCGGCGACCGAGGAAGACCTTGAAGCCGATATCGAACATGAGCCTGGCGCGTTATCGGAAACCGTTGCGCTCGACGGCTACCGCCTGGTTCTTCAGTGCAAGCTTCGGAATACCGGTCCCTGGAAATCTGGCGATCTAATCCGCCTTCTCGCCCACGGCAAAAGACGCAAGTCTGCTCGCGACCGGCTGGCCGACGCCAGCATCCGCTATCTCCTGGCTACCAGTGCCGACCTCGACGGCACCGCTCGTCACTTGAAGGTAGAAGCCGTCGGCGTGTGGCCGCCCGCCAGCGACATGCCACCCGATATGGCGAAGAACTTGCCGGCCGACGCTGGCGGCAGAATTGCCATTCTTGGGGCCATGGACCAGGAAAAGATCAACGCGCGCACCGAACGATTGTTAAGCCAGCGGTTTCGCGTACCGCATTCAAATCTGCAAAGCTGCCGGGAGGCCCTGCGTGCTGAAGCCCTCTTGCGCATGCGCGGCGCCGCGCAAGGCGTATGGACGCGTCTTGACGTTGAACGCCTGATCACGGCGGCGGAGGGCTATGTTGAAGAATCGACGGCTTTGGAAGGCTTCGTTCCTCCAACCAACTGGGATGAATTAAAGACCGCGATCGAGACGAAACACGCTGTCGTCATCACGGGGGCATCCGGAACGGGAAAGACCCGCGTAGCCAAAGCACTCATCGCTCACCTGCGCGACCGGATACCCGGCATCAAGCATGTCGTCGTCCAGGGCGGCCCAGAGAAAATCGCCGATGATCCAAACTCTCGCCCCGTGGTCTACGAGATCGAGGACCCTTGGGGCCGCTTTCGGCTGGAGCCAACCTCCGCGCCCTGGAACGGCGCGATTGCCGAGATACTGCAGTCGGCTGCTCCCGACAGGAAATTCGTGATCACGAGCCGGTCGGATGTGCTGCATGAAAGCAAGCTGCGGTTGAAGGACAAATGGGTCGTCAGTCTCGAAGATGAAAATTACGGCCCTGCCGAGCGAACCAAGCTTTTTGAGAACCGGCTTTCCAGTCTTCCGCCGAACCTTCAACCCATCGTGCTGCGCTCTCGAAATGACGCGGTCGAGCGGCTTGCGACGCCGCTTGAGATGCACCGCTACTTCGCGGTTCTCGCCGACGGGCTTGAGAAAGACGAGAACACAGGCGAATACATCGCGCGGTGCCTGTCCGATGCGCACCAGTCCTCGATAGAGGCCGCGCTTATTCACAACGTTCGCCAACGTAGGACATGGGCATGGGCAGCCATTACATGGGGTCTTTTCAAGTCGGGCGCACGTCAGACTTTCAATGTTCTGCCCGCCATTCAGGCGGGGTTGACCAAACGCCAGAGTGATTTCGAAGACGGCCTCGAACCCTACCTGAATTTCCTGATCGCCGGCCGAAATCTGCGCCAGTCAGAGGCGACTCTGACCTATCAGCATCCGCGCGTTGAACTGGGGCTCGAGGAGTCTCTCAAGGAAAAGCCGGGTCTGTCGGCTCGGGTCCTGTCCTATCTGGTCGAAGTTCTGATCGACCTGGACAAGCGAACAGATACGGATTGGGGGACGGAGGGCGCGGCGCATCTGGTCCACGCCGTACGGGAGCGCTCGATCGTTCAACTTGAACTTCCCGCTGCACGGCAGTCGCAGCTCGATGTCTGGATCGGTTCCCGATTGGCAGGCACAGGGCTTGACTTCAGGGAGGACCTGAAGCTCGCCGCGTCCGTGGGCTCCGCAGATTCCATTCCTGCGGAGGTTGCCAGATGGCTTACACATCAACATAGGAACGAGGAGCACTGGTTCTTCGCTAGCTGGACAGCACCTGCTCGATCGCCGGAGTGGTTCCAAAGGGTCGCGGCCGATCACAGGACGCGAGCGATTTGCATCGCGTTCATCACACGCGAACTGCCTCACCACAACCCGTCTTACCCGGCGGAATTTGCCGACCAAGTCACGGAGCTGTGCGGAAATCTAACGCCGGCCTTCATCGATGCAGCGCTCTCCATCGTTCAAGACAGCTACAATCCGAATGCCAGTCTAATTGCTGAGGGCGCGATTGCCGATATCAGTGGCTTTGAGGCGGTTGTAACGCGGGCAGTTTCATATCGACAGGAACTGTCCAGAAAGCCAGATGACGATTTCAAGCTCAAGCTCGCGAACGGCGAGTACGACGGTGACGCAGAAGACCGTTATTACGAGAGCATCGGCGAAGATGGCCGGACGGCGTACGAACTCCTCGAATGCTATGTTGCGATGAGACGGGAGAGAGACGGTTGGGCCCCCATTCGCGATCATGCGCATGCTGTGGACTTGCTCTACTTTTGGATACGGCTTGCCGAGCGCGCAGCCGACGTCACGATTGAAGAATGGCGCGCGATCGGAGGAGCTGTGCTGGACAGACCGGAAGAGCGGGACTTCTGGCAGGCCATGCAGAAGTCATTGCCCGTCGAATTTTTGAGCGCGCTTAGGGAGCGAATTGTTACAGGCAATGCGATCCGTGAGGTCAGGCTTGAGGGCCCTGGAAGCGGCGCTTCGCGCCGCACCCGCGGAGTTTTTTTTGGCAGTCCACCGTCTGGCGTCAACCAATCAGGGGCGCCGGATATTCGAACTGGCGTTTGAGTTTGCGGCCGTGAGGGAGGCCAACGCAAAAAAAGACCCGAGTTCATTTCGAAGCCATCCGCCTTCGGTTTCTGGCAGCTCTGCCGAGCGCCCTGGCGGACGCGATCAGCGCCGTGTTCGCGTCCAATTTCGAAGGGTTGAGCCGGGACGGGCAGCTTCTCATTGAACGGTTGGAGACGCAAGGCAACGTCGAGCTCAAATTCGTTCAGGCGGAAGCGCTCAGCAGAGCCGGTCGCGACGTGAGCCGGTTGTTGGAAGATATCCTCACCTCACCCGAGAATGACGGTGAGACCATCAGGATTGCAGTGAACGCTGTTTCCATCGCCGCCCGCTGCCAGTTGTGGCCGATCGTCGAGGCAGGCCTGGGCCATCGGTTCGCCGACGTGCGCCAGGCGGCTCTTGTTTGCCTTGCCGAGCGATCGGGCGGTCCGCTTGCGCCTGAGTTGCGTAACATGGCGCGTGACAAGGGGCACCGGGTTCGCGAGACCGTGCTTCGCCTTTTGCAAGAGCGCCCGAGCGTCGACAACATGGATGCGATCCTGCAATTGGCCGCCGATACCTGGGAGTCCCAGCAAGCCCATTACGAGCAGGAAAGGTATTTCCCGATCGCCCATGGCGCGGCGCAGCTCCTGTGCGAGCCGCCGCAAATCGATGATCGGTACATCTCCGACATCGGAAAAGTCTTCTTCGACACGGATGATTACGACGTCAAATTGATGTTGATGCGAGCTCTCGTCCGCAATGGTTCAGCCGAGGCGCGGAAGAGGGTCTTGAGGGTCGCCTTGAAGACCGGCAAACCACCTCACCACCGGTTGGCGGCCGAGGCATTGTCCCTCGAACAGCAATGCGTCAATGCAGCGCTCGCCGCTGAAATTCCAGACAAGCAGCTTTTGGTTCGGACGGCGCCGGTTGCGCTCCCATTGACGCTCGTCGTCGGAGCTTCTGCCGACAATTCGCGTGTCCTGGCCGCAGCCCAGTCCTTGGCCGCGAAGCAGGAGCGACGAGCGCTGCTTATTCCATTGGCGCTTGCGGCGTTTGCTCGCGACCGCGCATCGGCCCACGAAATCATTGAACTATTACCGGCTCGAGCAGCGACCGCGCTCACCAATACGTTGAACGGAGCCGGCAAGCTTTCCCAAGAGGATCTTGATGGGCTGGGCGACGTCCGAACGCTCGAAACGGTGAAGCCTTGGCTGTCGGCCCTCATGAAGGGGGCCGAAGGCAGCTGATCTGGTCCTGACAGGCTAGGGGCCGTAAACAGCCGGAGGATAAGTGATGACAGCAAGAGTTCTGCTATCGCAAAGCGAGACAGGCAAGGCTTGGCTGGCTCAGTTCCGGTCGGCCGACGATATGAAGGCTGCCGGCGAGCTTCTGGATGCAATGCTACTGCTTAACGACAACGATGTGGCCGATGCCATCCGCGACAGTATCGACGAACTGGCCAACGATTGGCAGGGGCGCGGTCGCTCGCTGGCGCTTTATGCCGAACGTGAGTTTGACTCGGGGGAGGCGTACGGAAGCCTTGACGTCCCCGACCCGACGGGGCGCGTCCGCAGACGTGCCGTCAGCTATTCCGGGCCGGTCAAGCCGACACGGGGCAAGATGCGGGTCGGAAGCGAGGGGATGGTAGCTTACCTCATCTCGCAACTGGTCGAAAGATGGCCGAAGGTCCTCAAAAACCATCCGGGGCCGAAAGGTATCCGTGCCAAGTCGTACCTGTCGGTGCGATCGTCATCGTGACGGATCTGATTGGTAGCGGGACTCGGGCCAACAAAATGCTCGACAAGTTCTGGAGGGTCCCCAGTGTCAAGTCCTGGGTGTCGGGAAAATGGATCGAATTCATCGTGATCGCTGCCGCCGGCACGCCCGAGGGCATTGCCACCGTGAAGTCTTACCACGTTCGCCCAACCGTAATCGCTGAGCAAAACGTTCCAACTATCGGGACTTGGAAAGACCAGACACTCGCAGATCAGTGGCGACAGTTGATTGCGAGATCTGGGCCCAGTCAGGGACGCGGAGGTGTGGCGCGCGCAGGCTATGCCGACAACGCCGCGCTTGTGGCGCTCAGCTCCCGCATACCCAACAATACACGCCATCATACACCAGTCAGACGGAAGCAGCTGGTGCGCTCTCTACGAGGGCCCGGCACCTGCTGATCTTAGGCCTCATTTCCGGATGCGCGATGAGCCGGAACAGATCAAACAGGCTGCCGAGGCAATCGGCGTCGATCTCGCGCCAGACCTGAGTGCCAATGACGCCAAGCTCGTGGTGGTCCTCAGTGCACCTCCATCATTGCTGCGCCGCCAGGATATCGTCGCCATTGCTGCGGCTACGACGCTGTCGCGCTCGGAGGTCGAGCGGATCATTTTGCGGGCCGTCACCGATAGGTTGTTAACGCCGAAATGGCGGCTCACAGAGGCCGGCCAGGAGTTTCCTAAGGCCAATCGCCGTGGGGATCGTCGCAAGTCGACAATTGCGACCAACTCTGAACCTTACTATCCTCAAAAATTGAGAATCCCGCGGGAGTAGATCTAGCAGATGCCAACCCTGGTGGTTGGCCTAGATGTTGGGTTAAGCCACGCATCGTGGGCGTCCGGGCTTCCGAACGAGCTCCTGATTACCCAGGCGTCCAACGCTCCTGCCCTGCGGGTTCGTTCGGAGGCTTACCGTGGAGCGCCGGACGCCCCTTCGGGGCCGGACTAAAGTAGATGCTGCACCCGTGGGATTCTCAGCAGTTTCATGCCGGCGCCAAGGCCGCTGGTCGATCGAAAGAGACCATCGAAACCGCGATCGTAATTGCGCGCAACATCAAGAAAGCCAATTCCGATCTCCCCGTTGTTCTGACACTCCATCACGTCATCCATCTCTGCGACGTTTCCGCGGAATTCCTTCAGGACGTCATCTTCCGTAAAATTGAACCCTACCGGACATTCAGACTGCAAAAGCGGGGAAGACCCAATGCACCCGCAAGGCAATTTTGGACAATCTCCGTTCCGGAACCGCGCCTCATGCAGGCGCAGCGCTGGATTGCTCAACATATCCTGAATTGCGTGACGCCTCACGATGCGAGCTTCGCTTTTGCGAAGAAGCGTGACCTCGTCAAGGCGGCCATGAAGCATGCCGGGGCAAGATGGCTGGTGAAGATCGATGTGAGGCGCTTTTTTGAATCGATTTCCGAGCGGCAGGTCTATTTCGTCTTTCGCAGACTGGGCTATCCGGCGTTGCTAAGCTTCCAGCTGGCGCGCATCTGCACCCGATTTTCCCCCGAAGGAAAACCTCATCCGCCCTCTAAGCCCGGCCAATTGCCTTATCGGCGTTTGCCACAAGGACACTTGCCACAGGGTGCGCCCACCAGTCCGATGCTCGCGAATCTCGCAGTGAGCGCGCTCGATCTGCACCTGAGCGACATGTGCAGGAAGCTGGGCTGGACCTACACCAGATACGCGGATGACTTGACGTTTTCGCGAATTGACGAGGTGCGGCGATCCTCTCAATCGGCTTGCAAATATTGCAAGCCGAATGACAACCATGATGGCCAACAGCAGCACCAGCACCTGCTAGATGGTCATCGACATGCCCATCGTCGGCATCACCGCGACTATCGCTTGCCAAAACCCGACGAGCACCTGAATGCTTCCCTGGGGTTCGCCATGAACGTAATCAGCGGGATGAGGAGCGACTGGTAATCTTCGATGTCGAAAGGGATCTCAGGTACGCACCCTGCTCCTTATAGAAATCCTCGGCAACCCCGTTCGAACCGTCCGCGATCGCCTGTTCGAGCCGAGCGTTCCTGCTCGCAAATTGCCAATGAAGCTTGAGACTGGTCAGCTGTTGACCGGAAGCGATGATTTCATTCATGGGGTGCTCGCTACCAGATCCCCTGGTCAACCCGCGACGTGGCCCAAGCCTTATCCAGAGACCCCTTTCGTCCGCCCACCAAAAAGGCTGCGTTACGACGCGGATCATTGTTCCTGGCGTCTCGATCTCGCCGATCTCCCCGCGACGTTTAGGCAGCACCGCGCGCGGGTCGCTCAGCCGAGGTCGAGGGCGAAGCCGCTACGCCGCAATTCCATCGCGTGCGACTGGCGCTCTGTTCAACGCCATTGGCACGACATGCAGGCCTACGCCCACGAGAACGATCGCAGCCGATGTCAGTACCTGAAAATTCAGATGTTCTCCTAGCACTAACGCAGCCAGAGCGACCCCGAACACTGGGATCAAGAGTGCGATGGGCGCGGTCGAAGCCAGACCAATGGAAGTAATGGCTCGGCCCCAAAGAATCTGTGCCATGGCGAATGACGCAATAGCCACGTAAGCCACGGCCAACCAGCCGGCGAGCGGCGCTTGTGTCAGCGCTTCGCCCACCGCTGGGGCAGCGGGCCGCATCAGCGCACGCGCAACCCAGACGGCAGGCAGACAGATCAACGCACTCGCACACTGCAGACGGATCACCGTTTCAGACGTTTGCTTGAGCGTCATGTTTGCGATGGCCCAGCCCGCAGCCGAGAGCAGGCATATGGCACTCGCGACCAAAGGCGCCTTGCTGCCACCCGTGGCCAGCACACCGATAAGGCCGACTACGCCCAAGGCGCTTCCAACAATCGTGGTAGTTCGCACCGATTCCCGGAGCATCAGGAAACTGAGAGCCAAGGATATGAAGACCTGAAACTGGATCAGCAACGCCGCGAGGCCGGGGGATAAGCCCATATCGATTGCCAATGTCGACAGCAGATATTGGCCGATGCCAGAACCTAGAGTGTACGTGAGCAGGGTTCGCGCAGGCACACGCGGCCAACCGACAAGAGGGACCAGCATCGCTACGATCGAGAACCGCAACGCGGTGAGCAGATATGGATCGAAGTGGTCAAGTGCAAGTCGTACCGCGACGAAATTGCCGCCCCACAAGCCAGCAGCCCCAATCGCGCCTGCATAGGCACTGCGCTTGAGGATCATGTTCGCACCTCCTGCGAGCGCAAGGCAACCGAAGCGGAAAGATCAGCGGTCGTGCGATACTCGGCGTTGGCTCGAGACCGAATCGGTACGCAGGTAAAGACTTCAACCTTCAAGCCTTCCAACAGCTCAAGCACGGACTGCCTCAGTAAATCGCTTCTCCGTTTGGAATCGGTGCTCGTAGATCGCGCCATAACTGCGGCCCGAACTCGCCCTATTAGCCAATCTGAACAGTCCCTGTTGTTGACGTAGCGCTTTTGCAGTCTGCTCATATTGAGGCGATGGTCTATAAACAATTCCTCATCGAGAGGAAATGATATGTCGATTGCGGCTGTCATAGAAGCGTCGTGCATTCGTTTTTGAATGATGCATGTTGACGAGAGATGACCTCTCGAGTCAAACGACGCGTTTTGGTAGGTTGCATGACAATAATACAAGGCAGATATTCTTTCTCAGTGGAGTCTCGACTGAGACTTTCCTACGTCGATCGGCGCGCAGAAGAAGCGGGATGCTGAGATTGTGCGGTTCGCTGCGAGATGATTTCTAACGTTTGTCGTGCGATATAGCCAAGGGCTGCGATGTTTGGAGCTTTGGCTCGTTGCCTCGATCAACGACGTTCCACACCAGAACAGCCCTTGTAGCTGCTGCGCTGCTGGTCAAGATGAGAGCAATCACAGATGACCGTCAGAAAAATTCGATGTTTCCAAGACCTCATCTCTATTCCCGACAAGAGCGCGCCAGTCGTGACATTGTTCAGCGGCGGCCTAGATAGTTCGTACCTCCTTTGCTTCTTGTATGAGGCGGGCTTTACGAGTGTAATGGCGCTTTGTGTTGACCTCGGCGAGGCTGTCGAAGCTGAGGCGCTGGAGACGACCGCCAAGCGATTTGGCGCGGAATTGCTGATCGAAGACCGTAGGGTGCAGTTTGCAGACCGATACGTAAAGCCAGCCCTTAAGGCCCACGCGAAATACCTCGACATCTACCCCGTGAGTTCATCTCTCTCTCGCCCCTTGGTCGCGCAACGCGCGGTTTGCGTCGCGTTGGAGCGCAATGCGGGCGCCGTGCTGCACACCGCGAACCAGTCTCAGAACAGCCTGCGGCGCTTAAATACGGCGATATCTGCCGAAGACTTTTTAGGGCTTTTCGGCAGCCCTTACGAATACAGCGCCTTGTCGCGCGAAGACAAGGCGAGGGCGTTGGCGGGCTACGGTTTGACGTATTACGCCGATCGAAAGCTTAGCGGTGACGCGAACATCTGGTGCCGAGAATTTGAATCGGGCCCATTGGACAACCCCGAAGCTTTTACGCTTCCGGAGGAAGTTTTCACTTGGTCACGGCGCCAACCTGACGTTGGCCCGTGCTCAGTTTCCCTCGGCATCCAGGAGGGTGAACTCGTCCAGGTCGACGGCGAAGCTGTGGCCTTTGCGGATGCAATTGCTCACCTGAATGCGCTGGTCGGCTCCTACGGCTTTGGCCGATTTCTAGGATTGGAGCACCTTGATGAAGGCGAGAAGGTTCTGGAGGTGCGTGAGGCCCCAGCTGCGTTCATTTTGATGCAGGCCCTTCGGCACTTGGAAACGGCAACCTTGTCTGCGAACTCCATCATTCTGAAGCAAGCTTTGGAGAGAAGTTGGACGCTCGAAGCCGTGGAAGGGAGATGGAACTCGGACGTAAAGGCGGCCGCGGAAGCAGGCATATTGTCGCTGGCTCAACGCGTGACCGGAACGGTCCGCTTTGACATCAATCATCAATCGTGCCTGCCAAGCTCAATTCGCGCTGACCGCCCGCTTTACCTCACTAATCGTGATACTTGGGAAATCGAAAAGGCCCGCGAGCGCGGCACGCGTTCGCGGGCTGATTTTTTGCGGAATTACTTCGACGAGACTCCCAAAAGAAACCAAAAGTCGCGCTCAATCGAAACTCGCTTGATATCGGCTTCTATGGCTACCGAAAAGGTTGGCACCCCGCTTGTCGATGCATTGACTAGCGATGGGTACTGGGTAGAACGCGGCGCGAAGAACTTCGAATGCTGGGATTTCTACGATCCTCAGAGTTGGCATGATTTTGCGACGTGCTGGGATGATCTTCTGCTCGACGAGTATATGCGAGACGGGGGAACATATCGCTTTCGCCGCTATAGTCAGCTTTTCTACAGCGCGAATGACGGCCATCTAGCTCTGCTTCCTCACGCTCCCTACGAACAGTCGGCGATGATCAATCGGCTCAACGGAGGTTTCCAACGGCACTTCGAGGCGATCGACGGGCAATTTCTGGAGAACAGGTTTTTCCAAGGTCTGATGCGGTGGATGGGCTCTAGCTACAGTGCGGCCTCCGGCCATCTCAACTGGAATATCAAATTGCACCCGTACCGTATTGTCGCGACCGAGAGGCCTGGCGAGCCGAGTCCCGAGGGTCTGCATCGCGACGGCGTCGACTACATCTGCTCGTTCATGGTGCGGAAATGCAATGTCAACGGCGGCGAAACAGTTATAACTGATGCGAACGAAAATGAACTGGTCCGTTTCACGCTGGAGATGCCGGGCGATATTATGATTGGTGATGACAACATCGTCATGCACGGTGTGAGCCCGATCCAAATGATTAACAGGAAAAAATCAGTTGCTTACCGTGACGTGCTGGTCGTCGCGTTCACCAAGGACTGATCCCTCAACGCTGACGAGGGCGATCACGTGGTTGGCGCTTGCTCGCTGGTTGCCCTCGGCTGTTGTGACACTTCCTATCTCCCTCTGGTATTTCAGGCACTATCAATCTGTAACGCTTCCGTTGCTCTCTGAGGAGAGCGTACGTTCATCGACCTCATCCTGGGATGAGGGATCACCGGCATCGGGTTCTCGTCGTGGGTCCTCGATCCCTTGTCAGCACGTCGAATCAGGCTGCGCGACCACTCCTCAGTTGCACGGGCAAGCTCCCGACCAACCTGCAACCTGAGGGCATTCAAGTGGAGAGGTCGAGGCTCAAGAACTGGTTGTGCGGGCTTTCCTGATAGTCCGCGAACCGCTCACAGGAAAGGAAGCCCGCGTTGCGGTAGAGCGCGACCGCAGGAGCGTGCAGCGCTGCGGTACCGGTCTCGAGGCTGAGGCGTGCATACCCTCGGTTGCGGGCTTCAGCAATGATGTGGTGCAGAATAGCGCGACCGACCCCGGTCCTCCGTGCGGCGGGCGAAGCGCGCATCGACTTCACTTCTCCATGCGTGCGATCCAGTTGCTTGAGAGCACCGAATCCAACCAGCACATGACCCTGCCAGGCCGTCCAGAAAGTAACGGCCGCGCCCGAAAGGCCAGTCGCGTCCAGCGCTCGCGCGTGCTCGCCCATGACGCTGCGCAGCTCTCTTAAGTGATATGCTAACAAGTCGGCGACATATGGCGCCGTCGGATCGTCCTGCCTGATTTCCACTTCACGCCCCGTCATTGTACTCAACCAACCAGTCGGCACTAGCGGCAGTTGCGGATATATTCAAGGTCATTCTTCAGTGTGCAACCAGGATTGGCATTGTGATCGAAAGATCGCACCGCATCGGTCCACGCGGCGAACGCCGATCGTGGTCGCCAGTAATGGCCAAATTCGACCGAGTAGTCAGGAACAAGACGCGCTCCCCGATCCACGATCTTTGGATCCAAGCGGCTAGAGAATCTCAAGCACGATCTCGACTGATCGCGCAAGCTGCCTAGCCGGTGGTTTCTTCTGCACAGATGACTGACGCAGATGACAATCGTGCAAGCTCCTCGAGAGTGAGATGTACGTTCGGAATGTCCGTCTGACTTCGCGGCGGGGTGGACTTCGCCCGCTTCGAGGAATTCGAGCTAGTCGGGACGCGGCGATGTGGGCCAGTCCCAGGACCGGTCGCTATCTTCTCAGACGCTGACCGACTTCGTTTATCGGCAAGCGCGGTTTCGCGACAGCAGCGGACAGTCGGAAAGACGGCGACACTCCTCGCTTCTGGCCGGAGATGAAGACCCTGAACTTGTGATCGGACGGCGCATTGTGGCCGCGTATCCCTTGTCGGCGAGGATGCGCGCAATGGTGCTGCCAACCAGCGCCTCCATGTCCGGGATCACGGTTTCCAAGGTGTGGCCATCATAGGGATTGTCGGGCAGCGCCTTCACATGGGTGACGAACTGGCCGCCCTTGCAGTGCTTGAGGGTGGTGGCAACGCTGACCTTGACGCCGAACTCGTAAGGCCGATGGGCCTTGCCCTTGCCGATGCACTCGACTTTCGGCGCATGCAGGGAATAGACCTTCGGCCCGCGTTGACGTTGCTGCTGCTCGCGCACGCGCGGTGCCAGCAATAACAGCCGCGCGAACGCCGCTTCGAGCCTGCCATTGCCCTCGATCTTACGACCGATGTCGCGGATGAAGCGGCCGAGATAGGTGCGCAGCTTCTTCAGCATCCGGTTGGCGCGCTTGAACTGTTTGGCATGGGCATAGCGGTGATGCTGGATCAGGGCGAACTTGCCGACCCGCGTATAGGACTGGCGTAAATCCACCCCATTCAGCTGCGCCAGCCGCACCAGCTTCGCACGGGCCCGGTTCAGAAGCTTGGCATCGGTGGGGAATGTCACGTTCTTGGGCTGAACCGTGGTGTCGACGATCACCCGTGGCAGCTCGGACGGCTTGATCGCCTTGGTCCTGGTGGCAACCGACAGGCGCTCCTGCAGCAGCGCCTGCAGCCTTGCCTCGCCCATGCGGTTACGCCAGCGCGTCAGCGACGAGCCATCGAACACCAGCCGGTGCTGGAAGAACTCCTCGCCGCAGAAGAACTGGTGATAGGGCTCTCGACCCGGCGTTCGCACAGCACCTCGTCGGAGAGGTCGTAGGAGTGCTTGAGGATCGCCAGCCCCGCCATGATCGCGTCGGCAGCGGCGGGCGGCCCGGATCATCGGTGTAGACCTCGCCGAACCGTTCCTCCAGGAAGCTCCAATCCACCGTGCGGCCCAGCGCCACCAGCGGATGTTTCAGGTCGATGATCTGGTCGAGCCGTGAGCGGAACAGATCCTGCTCTCCCGTCTCCCGCCGTCCGCATTGCCGCCTGGTCCCTCGCCAAAGCTTCAAAGGCGAGTGAATCACCAATCAAATTTGCAAGGAATCCCCTCCGCCACATCCGTTTCCCGGCAAACTCGATTGCCTCAGAGAGCCGTTTCCAGATTCCAAATCAACGACTTGAGAATTCTTCACGGACCATTCTTTACTTGATGCCCCTTGATCGAGATCAAGAAGTCTATGCGACAACAACTGTACGGTGGATGAGTTGCAAGCCAGTGCCTGGTCCGTCCTGACGGTTTGCAGTGTGGCGGGAACGATCGATTGTAAGGCGGTCTTTGATGCGAGACGTAGTTGTTTTTGGGCCCACAATAATTGCGCTGCTCCCAAGCGGTGCAGTTCATTCGGCTGGAGAGATTCTTGTCTTTCCTGGCTGCTGACGCCGGTTCTCTTCGTCGCATTCTTCAACACGTTCAGGCGTGCGCGGTCAATCCGGTCGTGCTGGCGAATGCACGCCTGCTGCGCGCCTCCAATCCTCCCTGCTGCGCCACGTGTACCTGCCGTTCACCACCGGCTCTGTCGAGCCCGCGGGTGTCCGTCGGCATGGCCGTAAAGGGGGCGGTGGCTGCGGGTCATCTTCCTCGCCCGCTAGGATTGCGGCACTTGATTGCGCAGGCCAAGGGCCTCCTCGATGCTGCCAGGGTATTTGCTGGAATCATCGTTCTCTCCGCCTCTGTTGTTCTCCTCGACGCCCTCGTCGAGCGCGCGGAAAAGCAGTTCCTGGTTTGACGGCCCGCGCCTGCCCATGAAACCTGATCGTAACACTCTCCCAACAGTCACGGAGCTTCGCATGCACGTTTTGACACGAATGATGCTGGGGATGGCGCTAACCGCTTGCTCGGTCATTTCGGCGCATGCCGGCGGGCCCCAGAAGGCGAAATTGAGGATCGCGGCGGGATCACAGATCCTCAACTCTATGCCTCTCGAATTTGGTGTGAAGCTTGGTACATTCAGAGACCAAGGCCTTGACGTTACTATCGAGAACTTCCACGCCGGTGGCTCGAAAGCGCTGCAGGCGCTGGTCGGCGGTTCGATCGACGGGACAGTCGGCTTCCAGGATCACACCATTCAGATGCAGGCGCAGGGCTGGCGGTCGGAAAACTTCTGGAGCTCGCGACCTCCGACAAAATTTGGACCCAAGCCGTTGCTGCGGCGTGCCTAACCTATGTGGGCAGGACAATGATTGATGATATCGACAAGGCTCTTGACTGGGAGGGCCACCGGCTTGACTGCGCATCGTGCGAGCATCTCGCACTAAGCGAAACCGGCGGATGTCGGCTCAAGCACGCCTGCGTCAACGAACGTTGTCCCCGCAGCATCGAGAGGTTCTTCGAGCGGAATCCGCATCTCGCCGACGGCTATCTCAGCCATCCGCATTGTGAGGCAAGGGCAATCGCGGCGAAGTTTGCGAACGTCTCTCTGCTGCCGTCGCTGATCAATGATCCCAATGAAAAGGTGCAATGGAATGCGATACTTCGCCTGCCTAGAAGCTACGCGTTGCAATTACGGAAGCATCCGCTTCCCGAGCTGAGGAGGCGGGTAGCGACCCTGCTTGACGGTGAAGAATTGCTACCCATGGCCTCAGACGAATATTACTATGTTCGCCTTGTCGTCGCGAGTCGGATCGAGCCTATACTGCTCCGCCGAATGATGAATGACGAGGAAGCCGAGGTCCGCCGTGTTGTAGCACGGCGCATTCCAAATGAATGGTTGCTCGGCATGATCGACGATCGTGACGCGTCGGTAAGACTGGAAATAGCCCAACGACTATCTGTGCAGCTTGTGTCCCTGCTGCAGCATGATCCTGACTGGCGCATCCGCTACGAGGTCGCAAGCCGTGCGCCAGTGGCTCAGGTCTTTAGCCTCGTCCATGATCCGCATAGTGTCGTACGCGAAGTCGCGAGCTCGCGGATTGCGGGAGACCGCCGCTGAGAAGATACCTCGCCGGGCGACCGACGGCCAGATGTACTTGCCGCGATATGCCTATTGCGTCATGCCGAGGATCTTGACCAGATCGCCGCGACGTCCCCGGAAGATGTAGAGATCGCCAGCGCGCGGATAGCGCGTCAGAATCTCCTGGAATGTAAGAGCCAGGCTCGCATGCCGACGCATGTCGGTGTGGCCAGTGGCGATCCAAGCCCTGACGCGGCTCGGAATCTGGACCATCGTCGCTGCAGCAGCTCAAGAACTCACTGCAGCGTCTCAACGTCCCAGCCACGGTCAACGCAAACGCGACAGCCGCCGCCGAGCTCGATCCCGATGATTCCAGCCCTTGCACGCTGCGCAGGCGGGGAAGAGGCGGTTTGTGGCGCGTCGCTCGAGATCGGAGCCGCCACGCCGCGCAGCCGACCTCTGGCGCGCTTGTCGGCTTCAAGTGAACAACACCCTGTGAGCCACCCGTGCCAGCGCGCGATGCCGCAGCCGTCTTGCCAGCCTGCAAGTTCTCTTCAAGGCGAGCCTTCTCATCGTAACTTCATCGCCCTCGACGCCCTGCGCCCAACAGATTGACCTGTCAAAATGTGGCACTCCATGCGCAACCGCTCGTTCCTTCCGTAAACGAGCAATCTCATGCGACCAGATCGACGGCTTGCCGGTTGTGGTCGTCCGGAAACGAGCGGCGTTGACGTGCTTCCATCTGACACGTTGTGGCTCCCGAGCGCAGGTACGGTTTCACAGCCCGGCAGCCGGTTACTCGTCCTCAGAGTCGTGTGTACCCTTTGAGCGCCGAAGTTCATGATCTTAACTGTCATGCCGTTCTCAAGTCGGCCGTGATCACAAGGGCTCAGTCAGGTGCATCTCGCGAGTGATCGACCCGACCTGCGAGCGGCACATTAACCAGGCGCGCAGCTGCACGCATCTAGCAGGACTGGGCTCCATTGGGCGATTCGATGCGAGCGGTAATGGAGTCATAAGGCTCTTCTACGGTCAATGGTTGATGTCTAGCGCCGCGAAGTCGTCGGTTTATTCACGCGGGACTGAAGGCGTTGACACGCGAACTCAAGGTCGTTCGACATATTCATCGCACAGAGTCTTCAGTCAGCCTGCACCACGCGTCCTCGAGGATGTGGAGTGAATTTCAACCGGGCAGACCGCCTCCACGGTGCCCATTTGCGGGTCGCGGACGCCAATGTGCTGCTGGTTCGAATTTAACATTCTCCGCCTCCGGCGCCTCGTTGTAAGCCAGGCGTTCCTGATTAGGTGTCATCGTTGAGCCGTGTTTCGCGAGCGCGGTTCACTTATTCTGTGAGAGTGTTCTTCCCTGCGTCAATTACCAAACACGCAAGACGGGAGCGGATTTGCCCTAGCGCTATTGCGAACACCAATGCGAAGGATGTCGCTCGCAAGTTGTCCTGGCCACACCATCGTGCAGCGGATGTGCGGAAGTGGCCCCGAGGCGGTCAGTACCATCTCCAATCTCCGACCTATCCTGTTGAGCCCTCCTGTTGCTTTAGTCTCACCCGCGACTAGTCGAAACCGGAATGCACGGAAAATCAACACGGCGACAGAAGTAACTGCGCCGCTTTGGGGAGGTAAAGTGGCTTCCTATGTTCAAGCAGGGCTCGCACTGGTTTTCGCGCCTGCTAATTCCGACGGAACAGCACGCGCACGAGGTCATCGGCTTCCGCGGTTATCTGGAACGCGCCGAACACGCCGCTTTGCTGGCTCGGTTCGGAAAGCTGGTGCCTATCCAATGCTGACCGCTGTTGTCCACGACCGGCCCTTGGGAATTTGTCGGTCAGCGGGCACCATCCGCTTTCTCGCGCGCCTCCTACTGGCCCAGCGCGGCATCACGGATGCGCATTCGCAAAACGGCCTTCCGGCGGCACGAAGGGCGCTATCCCTGCCCGAAATCCGACGCCGATGCAAAGCATGTCAGGTTACATACAGTCGACCCTACTGGGCGCGTGAATGTTTTTCAAAGCGATGTCATGTGCTTAGTGCGCGCGGACAGCCTGGCACGGTGATTGCTGACTAAGGTGAACCGACAAGGTCGCGCAACAAGTCACATTGGGAGAAAACCATCATGCTATGCTTGGCGTCCCCCGCTCCTTCGCTCAAAGTCGAGAACTGGCTGCGTGGCGAGCCCCTCACGAATTTCCAGCCAGGGAAAGTGTACATCGTTGAATTTTGGGCAAGTTGGTGCGGCCCATGTGAGGAGGCGATGCCCCATCTCATAGAGCTGCAAGCAAAATACAAAGACGAGGGGCTTGAGGTCGTCGGAGTCGCAGCTCGTGAAAGAGCACCCACGGCGGATGAGGCTCGCACCAAGTTGGACGCATGGTTGACCGAAAAGTTCTCAAATCTGAACTATCGAATCGGGTTCGACAGTACAGGCGAAATGAACAAGCTTTGGATGAATGCCAGTTCTTCTGTTAGTATTCCGACATCGTTCGTCGTCGACCGCGACGGCCACATTGCCTTTATCGGTGATCCGATCGACATCGAATACGTCTTTCCGAAAATTATCGACGGCACTTGGCGCAGCAGCTATGAAGCTAAAGCCGCTGATGCGAAACGGATTGCGGAAGACCAACGCATAGCGCGCGAACGCTCAATGCGCCGGACAATTCGACTGGCGATGCAAGCAAAGGATTGGCCGACGGCGCTATCAGCGGTCGAAGAGGGCATTGCCACAATGCCGGACAATATCAACTTCCGGCAGATTCATGCGGATCTGTTACTTCACAAAATGCGCGACACGGCGGCCGGCTTCCAGGTCTTACGCCGACTGGTTCGAGATGCGATTGAGAAACAGGCAGAGGCTTTGCGTGCGCTGGTTGGCGTGATGAGACAACTCTTTGATGCGGACAATGATAAGTCCCACCTTCCGCGTGCGGAACGCTTTGCGATCGGCAGGGATGTGTCGGAACATATCCTCAATCCTGAGCAAGCCTTCGGCGGCCTCACCTTTACTTCTTATAGGGTGGTCGCTCAGTACTACTACGAGAGTGGTGACAAGCAACGCGCTATCGAGCTGATCGAGCGGGCAATGACGTGGCTAGACCATCCAAAAGCTATGCCGGACCATATGAGGGAAGGTGCGAAAAAGTATTTTATGCCGGGGCTGCTACAAACCTTGGCCAACTACAGGGGCGAGAACGTTTGTTGCAGCGGATCTTGTTCGGTTCCGCAAGAAAAGTCTCCTTGAGCTCCCAAGGTGCAGCCACAGGAGGAGACATGAAGAGAGATGTTAATCGGAGATGCACGATCGGAGCTCGTAAGCGCCTTCGATGCGCTCGCGACCAGCAGAACGTCTAGGATCATTTAGGCGATTGGGACACGCAAGTCAAAAGGAAGCCTCGCCCCAACGAGCGATGCGACACCCTGCGGCAAGTCTTTGCTGGGTCTGGTCACTAGTTGTATTCAGGGCATGCCGCTGCCCGTTTTACATGAGCGGTTTTTATAGCTGGAAATCATCAGTCGGCTACTCACATCGAGCACTACTCACGTGGTTATGTTCGCCTCGCCCGCACAAGCGGCGCCATCGAAGGAGTCAAATGCACGGTCCGAGGGCCCAGTATCGACGTTACATCTGACCGTCTTCGTCTGGTTGCGCCGCGTCCAGCGCTCTGTTGGGCTACGATAGACCTGAACAGAAACTTGTTGTCCCTTAAAAAGGAGGTGGCCAAGTTCAGGCAATGATGAAGGCGTACTTGAGAATGTCCGATCTCGAATGCTTGAAACCAATAATCCGTGGCCCTTCAATATCAATTGTTGGGGCAACTGTACTGCATAAGTCGCCGCCATGTTCGCTGCCGCCAGACGCACGACCAAAACCACCACGGCTTTCGGGGCCCGGGGAGGCGCGCGCGCGTAGTCGTCGACTAAAACGCAACCCACTCTACCGAAGCCCCGCCCTCGAAGGTCCGGGGCTTTTTTGTTGTCTAAATCGATCTCAATGGAGGACACAGTGAGTAACGATCCCGTCGTCGCGATTGTCGGCGTCACCGGTGTAGTGGGCGCCGAATTCATCGCCACCATGGACAAGCGCGGCTTTCGCATCAGTAAGCTCAAGGCGCTCGCCAGCGCCCGCTCCGCCGGCAAGACGGTGTCGTTCCGTGGCCAGGCCATCGTCATCGAGGAGCTGACCGAGCGCGCCTTCGAGGGCGTCGATATCGCCCTCTTCTCCGCCGGCGGCAGCATTTCGAAGAAGTACGCCCCGCTCGCAGTCAAGGCCGGCGCCGTCGTGGTCGACAACTCCTCCGCCTTCCGGATGGACCCGAACGTGCCGCTGGTGATCCCCGAGGTCAACGGCAACCGCATCCGCGACCACAAGGGCATCATTGCCAACCCGAACTGCGCGGCGATCACCGCACTGGTGCCGCTCTGGCCGATCCATCAGAACAACCGCATCAAGCGCGTGATCATCTCGACCTATCAGGCTGCCTCCGGCGCCGGCGCCGCTGCGATGGACGAGCTCGTCGAGTCCACCCGCGCCAACCTCAACGGGCAGGTCTATACGCCCAAGGTGATGCCGCACCCCTACGCCTTCAACCTCTTCAATCACAACACCGCCGTCGACCCCGAGACCGGCTACAACGACGAGGAAACCAAGGTCATCAAGGAAACCCGCAAGATCTTCGAGGACGAGAAGATCGCAATCGGTGTCACCTGCGTGCGCGTGCCGGTGTTGCGTGCCCATTGCGAGGCCATCACCTTCGAATGCGAGAAGCCCATCACCGAGGACCAGGTTCGCGCCATCATGGCGCAGGCCCCGGGCGTGAAAGTCGTCGACGATCGCGTGAAGAACTACTTTCCGATGCCGATCGACGCCTCGGGCCAGAACAACGTCCTGGTCGGCCGCATCCGCAAGGATCTCAGCGATCCCTCAGGGCATTCGATCTCGATGTTCGTGGCGGCCGATCAGCTGCTCAAGGGCGCCGCGCTGAATGCGGTGCAGATCGCAGAGCTGTTGCTGGGCCTGTAATCAGGCGCAGGCCGAGCCGCTGGGGGCCTGTCGTGCGCTGACCGTTTTACGCGCAAGTTTTGCAGGTTCTTGTCCATAGCTTTGTGCATCGGACATTGCCCTCGTCCGGGGCAGGCGAAGCCCTCGTGCCATCATACTCGGCGCGTCGGCCTCGTGTGCTGGCCACGCGCGAGTTTCATATTGAAAAGGCCGTCGAAACACGAAGCGCTCGATCTCGCCAAGATGCGCCGGCAGATCACGGCCCTGCGGTCCCGGCATGCGGAAAATCTACGCAACACCTACCTGTTGAATTGGCTGCTAATCAAGGTGGCAGATCTCAGTGAACCGGAGAGCGCAGCTCACGCGAAGCAGCTGGGCGAGCGTTCGCCAGAACGATGGCTAAATATCCAGAAGCGCGTCACGAAGAACGCCGGCAAGCCATCGGGTAAGGCTAACAAGTAGATCACCTTGCACAAAGTGGTCGCCGGGTCGACGCCACGTGTTTAGCCGCGGAGGTGCGCATGTATCGCGTAAACGCGGCCCGCGGCTAGGGGCTGCTGCCGTAGCAAGCGGCGGCCCCGCCATGAGAAGCCTAGCCCATCTTATTCGCCAGAGGGCGCCTGAGAGGCTGGCGAGCGTGGTGTAAAGAGCTGATGCGGCGTAGGATTCGGTTGCTGAAGCCAACCCCATCACCTTCAACCGCGAACGCCACGCCCGCCATGACTGATGATACGATTCTGCCGTTCTCGTTTCCAGCCGTTCAGGCCAAGAAAGTCACAGCAGCCTTCGATGGCGGGCGCCTGACCTCGAATGGGGGCGTGATGCTTCTGGCGATCGCCGAGCGGCGTCTCGGCTTGGCCGAAAATTTGGCCCGGGCGGTCCCTGATCGGCGCGATCCGACTTCGCCGCCTGGTACGGCACATCCGCACGCGATGGCACAAGACGCGAATTACGTTCCGTGGCGACGGGCACTATGCTCGGCCGGAGGCGATGAATTGGTGCGAGAACAATGGCATCGACTACATCTTCGGTCTGTCCGGTACCAAGCCGCTCGCCAGAAAAGTCGACGAGGTCGCCGACGACATCCGCACCCGACGCGCCATCGAGAACCTGCCTGTTCTGCGCGGCTATACCGAGACGCGCCACAAGGCAAAGTCCTGGGATCGCGAACGGCGCACCGTCGCCCGTATTGAGGCGACGATGCTCGGCCTCGACATCCGCTTCGTCGTCACCAGCCTCGATGTCGGCTCGGCCGAGTGGATCTACGACAGCCTGTATTGCGCGCGCGGCCAGGCCGAGAATCTGATCAAGCTGCATAAGACGCAGCTTGCCTCCGATCGCACCAGTTGCCGTTCGGCGCTCGCCAACCAGGTCCGTCTCGTCCTCCATACCGCCGCTTATTGGCTGATGCTGACCGTGCGCGACGCCATTCCCAAAGTCCGGGAATTGGCCACTGCCGAGTTCGCGACGCTGCGTCTTCGTCTCCTGAAAATCGCCGCCCGGGTCGTCGAGACCGCGAGCCGCATTCGCCTCGCGTTCGCCGCGGCATGCCGGGAAGCGGACCTGATCCGCTGCTTGCCCAGCGCGCTGCTGCCGCTCGGTCCTTGACCGGCGGGGCCTCCGCCTCCGTTCGCCCAACCCATCCCTCAAGCGCGTTGCAAAGTACGGGTCGTCAGGCGGTGAAAAGCCGAAGGCAATCCTGTGCGCCTCGTCAAAGGAGGTGTTGCAGCCGCATCAATCGGACCAAAAAACCGCACTCTCACGAATAGGACGGGCTAGTAAGCGCGCCGCACTACTCTGCGTACAGAGGGGAAGTCTCCGAGAAAACCGGTGGGCATCTTCGTGCCGATCGGCGATGAAACCCTACCCGCACCTGCTCCAGAGACTCAGCCGGCAGACACAAAATGTCCTAATTGCGCACCTTCGCCGGGTTGAGGGGCTTCCCGGCGTGCGGCAGTGTTGGCCCGGCTGACCGCCAGGAATCAGCAAAGGCCCGGCATGGCTGCCGAGCCTTCTACTGTTGAACTGTGAATGTCGGACTTAGAAGTCCATACCACCCATGCCACCCATGCCACCTCCACCCTGAGGCATGCCAGCCGCACCGGTGTTCTTTTTCGGCACTTCAGCCACCATCGCTTCCGTGGTGATCAGCAGCGCTGCGACCGAGGCCGCGTTCTGGATCGCCACACGCACCACCTTGGTCGGGTCGATGATGCCCTTGGAGACGAGATTGACGTAATCGCCGGTCTGCGAGTCGAAGCCGTACGCGTAGGTCTTGTTCTCGAGGATCTTGCCGACGATCACCGAGCCGTCTTCCCCGGCGTTGATCGCGATCTGGCGGGCTGGGTAAGACAACGCCTTGCGCACGATCTCGACGCCGGTCTTCTGGTCATCGTTCTTGGTGCGCAGGCCCTTGAGCTGATCGGAAGCACGGAGCAGGGCGACGCCGCCGCCCGGGACGATGCCTTCTTCCACAGCCGCGCGGGTCGCATGCATCGCGTCATCAACGCGATCCTTGCGCTCTTTCACCTCGACCTCGGTTGCGCCGCCGACGCGGATCACCGCGACGCCGCCAGCGAGCTTGGCGAGACGCTCCTGGAGCTTCTCACGGTCGTAGTCCGAGGTGGTTTCCTCGATCTGCGCCTTGATCTGGGCCACGCGCGCCTCGATGTCGGCCTTCTTGCCGGCGCCGCTGACAATGGTGGTGTTCTCCTTGTCGATCATCACCTTCTTGGCGCGACCAAGCATGTTGAGCGTGACGTTCTCGAGCTTGATGCCGAGGTCTTCCGAGATCGCCTGGCCACCGGTCAGGATCGCGATGTCCTGCAGCATGGCCTTGCGGCGATCGCCGAAGCCCGGAGCCTTGACGGCCGCGACCTTCAGGCCGCCGCGTAGGCGGTTCACGACCAGGGTCGCGAGCGCCTCGCCTTCAACGTCCTCGGCGATAATCACAAGCGGCTTGCCGCTCTGCACCACGGCTTCCAGCAAGGGAAGTAATTCATTCAAATGGGATAGCTTTTTCTCATTGATCAGGACGTAGGCATCTTCCATTTCAACGCGCATCTTGTCGGCGTTGGTGACGAAGTACGGCGAGATGTAGCCGCGGTCGAACTGCATGCCTTCAACAACCTCGAGTTCTGTTTCGAGCGACTTGGCTTCCTCGACGGTGATGACACCCTCGTTGCCGACTTTCTTCATGGCGTCGGAGATGAACTTGCCGATCTCGGCGTCGCCGTTGGCCGAGATGGTGCCGACCTGGGCGATTTCCTCGTTCGAGGTGACCTTCTTGGAGTTTTTAACGAGGTCGGCGACCACGGCTTCCACAGCCATGTCGATACCGCGCTTCAGGTCCATCGGGTTCATGCCGGCGGCAACCGACTTGGCGCCTTCACGGACGATCGCAGCGGCGAGCACGGTCGCGGTGGTGGTACCGTCGCCCGCCGCATCAGCGGACTTGGAGGCGACTTCGCGCACCATTTGGGCGCCCATGTTCTCGAACTTATCGTCGAGTTCGATCTCCTTGGCGACGGTGACGCCGTCCTTGGTGATGCGAGGGGCGCCGAACGACTTGTCGAGGACGACGTTGCGGCCCTTCGGACCGAGCGTGACCTTCACGGCATTGTGGAGGATGTCGACACCCCGCAGCATGCGGTCGCGGGCGTCGACGCCGAATTTGACTTCTTTGGCTGACATGTTGGTTCCCTGGGTTTGCTTAGTCTCACTCACCCTCGGCAAGGCGCCCGGCAGGCGCTCCTCGGCGGTGAGCGGTACGAGCGGTGATTAGGCGGCCTTCTTCTTGGCCGAAATGTCGGTGAGAACGCCCATGATGTCGCTTTCCTTCATGATCAGCAGCTCCTGGCCGTCGATCTTGACCTCGGTACCCGACCACTTGCCGAACAGCACGCGGTCGCCGACCTGAATGTCGATCGGGATCAGCTTGCCGCTCTCGTCGCGGCCGCCCGGGCCAACGGCGATGACTTCACCCTGGGAAGGCTTTTCCTTGGCCGTGTCCGGAATGATGATGCCGCCAGAGGTCTTCTCTTCTGCGTCGATGCGCTTGACTACGACGCGGTCGTGAAGCGGACGGAATTTCATGCAGTCCTCCTTTGTCGCTTTTATTTTGGATCGAATAGCACTCGAAGCTAGCGAGTGCTAACCATTGTGAACATAAGCCGGCTTGGCCGGCATACAAGACAAAGCCGCGAAGGATTTCGAAAATACCTCGTCCTCATGGCTCCGCGGAGGGCCATTCAGAGCCCACCTAAGGGCCCCCTGGATGAAATCTGGGCTGGTTGGAGCAAGCCGCTGGGAAGGGATCGGCATTTACCGCGCGCCGACGTGTTTGTTTGGCTAGTCATCTGGTCGCTAGTCGGGCCGCTTTGCGTCCTGCGGTTTAGCCCGCTCAGGTATGAGGGGGCCGTTTCCAGCGGCAGTCTTGACCCGCAACGGTACGCGGAGAAGCCGGAGCATCCCGTCCCTCTGGCCTACTGAGAGCATCTGAGATGCAGCGGTGGAGCAAACTTTTTCTCTAGATTCTCTCCTCCATAGAAAACCAGCCTCCATAGAAAACCAGGATCAGAAAAGCTTCCAAGGTTGCGCAACGCAGTCGAATCCGCTTGTCGGGTTTTACGGGTACCGAACTGTGGAATTTGTCCACTGATAAGCTTTGCGACCAAACGTTTCGAAAGCCCCCATAGGACCGCCCTCGATGATCCCGTATGTTTCCGCAGCTCAATGGCACGGGCGATGGTTATGCGAGTGGAGATCTCCGACCGCAGTTATGCCCTGGGCTGCTTTGAAAGCGTCTGGAGCCCGGCTTTGATGGCGGCGATGTCCTGCTCCACCTGAGCGATCCACGACCATCGCGGGATGCAATGGAAATGAGAGCGTGATCGAGGAGCGAGTCCGAGCGACCGCGATTACAATCCAGGCAGCGGTAGCTTGCTAGCCCACCGCTTAGTCGTTCATTCGAATCCGGCCGTCCCAGGGATGACCTGACGAATAAGCCCGGCATTTGCGCCGGGCTTATCGCTAAGTGGTTCAGGTTCTTAGCACCGGACGCATTACAGAAGAGTCCTCGGGTCTCGTCGGTGCGGCTTCTGACATTGCGATGCTTGCTACGAGCTTCGCATATTCGTGTTGGTAGCATTCGAAACTGATATGAAGCCTAAAACCGAGAAGACCGCGTGCCAAACTGGGCAGCAGAGCAGGAGCCGTGAACTAACTCGGCGGCGAGACCGGCGTCTATTCCGGACAGAGCGGTCGCCGATCTCTGTTCGACCTTGCCCCTTGAAAAACAGCAACGAGCCGGCCACCTTCCCAAAGCTCGACGTAGTGCTCGCCGTGTATTTCCTCAACTCGACGTCTAGCCGCCTGCTCGTCAATGCAATCAAGCTTTGCGGCGCAGATCACTCGCCGGCTGCTGTCCATCACGAACACTTTGTACCGCATGATGGCAGTCCGATGCAAAAGGGGACTGTCATCGTAACCGAAAGTCGTTCTAAGGCAGTGCCAAACAAAGTGCAGGCGCGCGGAACCTTTGTACGTGTGGTAGTTCGGCGACACCAGCGTGAACTCATCGATCGCGGTGGCCGCGTCAGGTAACCTGCCCAGTGTAGCGCGGCCTCAGTGGCACAATCTCACCGCGTGCTGGAGCGTGCGGCTCGAGCTTAAGATCGAGATGCCCCCCAGCGTCATCAACAGCACACCTAGCCAGGTTACCGTCCAGGTGCGCGCCTCGTCGCGCACCGCTTCATTGCGCGCGCCCATTGGCATAGCTGGAGGTGACTCGGCTCGCGCGGCTGAGGCAAGCTTCTCCACGTTGACTTGGGGCGGCATGAAGTGCTCGGGCGTGAGCTGGCCGCTGGGAAGAGCCGTAACGGGTGCCGCCGGCATCACGGCCTGCGTGTCGCCGTCGGAAACAGAAGCGGCGTCAGCCACCTTGACTTCGCGTCCCGGCGGCGTCGGCGCTCGGCCGACGAAGAGCCTAGCAACTCCGCGCGCGCATCGATCACCGGGCTCCGCGCTTGCCGCGAGGCCTCGTTCTCGTCGGAACTGGCGGCGCGGTTGGCCACACGACCAGGAACCGGTTTTCGCACCGTTACGATGCCCTCGGCCAAAAACCAGCATTTGCGGTGGCCGTCCCGCCGATACACCCAGTGCTGGCTTGGGCCAGGCGAATTGGCGGGCCGCGGCAAGCATTCCGGCTGCACCGAGAAGGTTGCAGCCGGCTCGTGAGCAGCAATATTGAATAAGTCAGTAAAACGGTTGGAGCACGAAGGTGCCGTCGAAAGACCTCCAACAAGGACCAAACTGGCGAAGTAAAATCGCAAATGACCGGACGTCCAAAACTCCCGGTGTTGCGCCCCACCCGGCACGAACCTTCGCGGCGACATGGGACTCCATGCGACTTAAATCTGGCAGCGTGATGGATTAATTATGCTCCTAGCCATCCGAATTAATGGCCCGTCCAGCACTCTTGGGCGTCAACACGTGACAGCGCACTCAAAATTGATAGAGCGCTCTTCAGTGGTGCAATACTGACGCCGCGATTAGGCTTATCCCGGAGATCGGCCGCGGGTTTGGTTGTAGATCCGGCGATCATTCGAAAAGCCTTTCCAGGCTCTACTGCAAAAACCCGCCGTCCAGATGCGCTCGAGCTAAATGATGCCCTTGTTCGTGACCCGAAGCTACGAACGTAATACCCTTATCGCTGAACGGGTGACTTGATCTCGTCGCTTACTTTGAGAATTCTTCTTCTGCTCTTGCGCCACTTGTTTGCAGCGTAAGCCTCGAGTATCGCGGAGCCTGTGCTTAGAACGAACAGGTCACGCTTTCCATTGCGATAGACATCAAACAATTTTCGCCCGCGCTAATCCTGTCGAAGTAAACACGATATATGTTTTGATCATTCTGATCGAGCAGCTTACTACCTCCGGCGGCTGTGCGGGCTGCAAATGTGCAACGCTCCGCGACTTCTGCTTCGCGACGCGCCAGGCGAGCGAACACTCCGTCGAACATCCTTGCCAACTCAGCAGCGGGCCATTTCTAGGTGTGCTTGAGTTTAGCTTGGTTGTGCCGCTAAGCTAGCACTCGGCACCATCGTAACTTGCATCTTGACGTAGAAGTAGCGAGCTCCGTGCTTGAGCTCATCAAGTTGGGCGAAGAGACCAAGGCCTGTACAGAGATCGCCGCATTGGAGATCGTGTTCACACAGATGCTCCGCCAATATCAGCAAATCTTCGCAGTCGGCTACGGCAGAGGAACTTAGCTCGTCGGGCAACGATTGTGACTGACGGTGCAAGACCGAGCAATAGCCGCGCGAACGGCGCTTGTCGTCGGCGCAGATAAGTTTGATCGGCTCTCCGTGCCGTCCGGCCCGACGAAAGTGGGCGGCGACATCCTCAATGTCTACGCACGAGACAGGGATGCCGCGGCAGAGATGGAAGACGAGTTCACGCTGTACGTTTCTTTGCTTTCAGCAGCCGCGACCGAGTGGTCGAAACTGAAATGCTGCCAGCGGGTCAAACAGGAAAGTGACAGCCAATCCAACCCTTTTCCGTCTGCGCGCTGTGAGCGGACATGATGGAGCTGGTTCGCAGGTTAGCTCCACCAAAAGCCGCCCTCCATCAAATGCAGTTTTCTCCTTCCCGGCTCCGGACGGCATCCAAGACGTGTCGGCGGCGAGATCCTGATGCTAAATTTCCTAGGTCTCATACCGGACAGGAGGACGACATGGCTGATAGCGTCTACAAGGTCATTGAACTGGTCGGTACCAGCAACGACTCATGGGAGAAGGCGGCCGCGAATGCGGTGGAGCAAGCTGCAAAATCTCTCCGAGATCTTCGCATAGCAGAGGTCGTCAAGCTCGATATGCAGCTGGATGACAAGGGAAACGTCGAGGCCTATCGCGCCAAGCTCAACGTATCGTTCAAGTTCGAAGGCTCCTGAGCCTCAGCTCCTCGCCCCGGCTTGCAGGGCGTGGAGGACTCATTGGAAGGCCCGTTGCGCGGTCCGCGCGACCGGACACCGTGGCCCTTCTCGGAAGTTGACCCTAGTCCGACTGGGACCGATATGCTTTGATGCTTTGATGCTTTGATGCTTTGATGCGTTGATGCGTGTGGCGCGTGGTAGCCTCATGTACATGGTTATTCGCAAGTACACCAAGGTTCGTTCGGTAGCGGACGCCGCTCGCCGCGCCAAGAGCGGCGTCGGCCAGATCCTAAGGCAATCGCACGGATTCAGATCTTACCACGTGCTGGATGCGGGCGATGGTGTTGGTATCGCCGTCATGATATTTGACGACCGCGAAAGTGCCAATGCAGCGAACGCCAAGATAGTGGCGTTTGTTCAAGCAAGTCTACATGACCTCGACCTTGGAGTTCCCGAAATCACCACCGGCGAGGTTTTGGTGAACATAGAGCCGAACGAGTCCTCGGGCATAAAGTAGCCGAAAATCGCTGCCATTTGGGTGGCGGATGCCGCCCGTTGCTCATGTCCTCGACCTGATGCCCCCGTCGCGTTTGCAGTGATCGCGCCCTGGACACGCGCCGGCCTTCCGTCAGCAATATGCGAGTGCGCGTAGTTTTCGAGGAGCAGTAGCAACATGAAGCGACACACCTCCGAAGCATTTTCCACCACAACGATCTACTGGACACCGCTCGTGGTTATGGGCACCGCGATGCCGCCAAGAGATCCCGATGAAGACGAGGAGGACGAAGACGACGAAGACGAAGACGAAGATGATGCCGACGAGCCGCCGGTCGTACGCGAGCCGGACGAAGACTAGACTAGCGTGTTCGGCAGTCGACGCTATAATATCTCCCCATGGGCTGGGATGCGAAAGACATTGCGCTCCTCAACAGGCTCTGGTCCGCAGGACAGAGCGCCGCGCAGATAGCGCGTCGTCTCGGGTGCAGTCGTAATGCCGTCTGCGGCATGCTGACCCGTCTGGGCCTGAGGCGCGGCCACAAGCCGCCGACAGCAACGCCCAAGATAAGGCCGCCCCCAAAGCTGAGGCCGACGTCGTCGGCAGCCTGCGCCAGTCCAGTCGCACGGAAGGTGTCGCGGAACACAGCGGAGAGGCGACAGCCCAAGGAATTCAGCAAGCAGCAGCTCTACACCATGCTGGCGGAGGCGGTCAGAAACACTGGCTAAGAGCTCACCGCGAGCGGTTGCGCTCCCGTCAGTGCCTGGCCCGTCATCCGTGGGGCTGAGGCGATGTCGATGCGGCGCTGGATCTGGCGTCGTTGCTTGACCACCTTGACTGCCAGCTCACGGCTCCCAGCGCGCCGCCGGCCTCAGTTCGGCTCCGTGTAGCTGTCATGCGATCGTGCCGGCTCATTTCAGCGATCGGGCCCCTCATATTCCGCCCAACAATCCGTCGTCTCGTAGACCCTCACGATCGAGAGTTGCGCTAGGCGCGCTTTCGTGCGCTCCCAGATCCAGATGGCGATATTTTCCGCTGTCGGATTTTCCAATCCCGGAACTTGGTTCAGGCACTGGTGATCGAGCTTCCTTAGAACGATGCCGAACGATTCTTCTAGGTCGAAGAAATCGGCTACGAACCCGGTGTGCGGATCGACTGGACCGTACAACACGATCTCGATCCGATAGGAGTGACCGTGCATCCGATGACAGCGATGTGTCTGTGGGACACTTGGAAGCCAGTGGGCTGCCTCGAACTTAAATGCCAGGGATATCTTCATCTGATGCCGAGATGCCCTCTTCACGTTGAGCCGCCATTCCGGATGAGCCAGCCAGTACGCGCCGGCTTGCCGCGTGTCCTCGACCACTCGGGGCCGTCCATCAGTGAAGCAGCGAAATCGTTCAAGCGCGTCTCGTCGAACCCGTCCGGCAGGGCTTCCGCTGTGGATACACGAGTTCGTGTTCGTGTCCGCAAGTAATGGCCAGCGCGGCGTTCCATTTCTTGGGCCTTGCAAATCCAACCGATGCCGGCCCGCACCGGCAGCGCGCCTTTCGTCTCGATCGGGGTGCGGAGACCGAGGTGATGGAGCGGTTGCGGGAGATCGTCGCCGACCGGCCGAAATGCGTTCGGCGGACCAAGTCGCGGAGGAGGAACATCGGCCGGGTGAAAGCGATCAGGCGTCGAGATTCTGCAGGCGCTGGCGATTGCGCAGCACGATCTGGCGAGCGCCACAAAAGCCGAGAATGCCCTCGACATGAAGCTGTGAGAGGGCACGCGACACGGTTTCGAGTGTGAGGCCGAGATAGTCACCCACGTCGCGCCGGCACATCGGCAGGGCCATCATGCCGGCGACAGCGAGGCGGCGATCCATTTCGAGCAGGAAGGTTGCAACACGCTCCATTGCGGTTTTGCGTCCGAGCAGCAACATGTGATCTTCGGCGTGACGCAGCTCGCCCGCCGTCATCTCCCAGAGCTTGCGGGCGACCTTTACGTCAGTGCCGGCGGCCCTTTCCAGGCTGGCACGCTTCACGAGGCGCACGCTGGTGTTGATGATCGCTTCGGCCGCAAGGCGATGCGTCTGGCCGGATTCGAGGCCGAATACGTCACCGGGAAGATGGAAGGCGCCGATCTGGCGGCGGCCGTCGGACAACATCCTGTAGCGGCGCACAGCTCCGAATACAACTTGATAGACATATTGGGCGGGCTCCTCCTCGCCATAGATCTCCTCACCCTTGCGATAGGGGAACTCGGTGGCAACGAGGCCGACATGTCCGGCGATCGCGCCGAAGTGGTCACAGACCAGATGCGCGGGGGCGATCTTGCCACCTATTTGGGTGTTGATCGCCTGGGGCTTGAGCGTCTGGATCAGCATCTGCGCCATCTCCGTTATGATGGAGCATTGCTACGCCGGATCGTTCGGTTCGAAAATTTCGAGCGATATCTTAAGGAGGTTTACCTAAGGAGAATCCCGTAGGTCTGTAGCAGCGCCTATCCTGAAGGCGCGGCGGATGCATTTCGCCAGGCTTTCATCGAAGAGCGGCTTGAAAATCACGTGCTTGACGCCGGCCGCCGCCGCCCGTGCCGAGATATTTCCATCCGGATAGCCGGTGATCAGGATCACAGGTATGTCGACGCCGGATTGGCGCAGCCGCCAAGCCAACTCGATGCCGTTGATGTCAGGCATCTTGTAGTCGATCACGTAGCAGTCCGCGCCCGGTGGGGTCGTCGTATTGAGCAGCGCCGTCGCGCTTCTGAAGGTCCGCACGGCAAAGCCCTCGATTTCCAGCAGGAAGCTCAGGGACGCCAGCACAGCGGCGTCGTCATCGACCACGTAGACGGTGGGCTTTGCGGATTCCCGGCTTGAGAGCCGCTGATGGTGCGCGCCGATTTCAATCATGTGGCCTGGCTACCATAGGCCGGCGCAAGCGCATTGACCTGCCTCAATCCTTCAGCATGCCAGTGCGCATCGCCAGACGCAAAAGTTCCGAGAGGCTATTGGCCTGCATCTTGGTCATCACGTTGGCCCGGTAGACCTCGATAGTGCGCGGGCTGATGTCGTATTCGCGGGCGATCAGCTTGTTGGAGAGACCTGCGACCAGCCCCTCCATGACCTGGTGCTCGCGCGAGCTCAAGGAGGCGACACGCGCGGCGATGTCCTGCGCGATGGCCTCTTTCTTGGCGGCTGGCTCCCCCTCGCGAACCGCGGATTCGATCAAGGTGATGAGGCGGTCGTCCTCGAAGGGTTTTTCCAGGAAGTCAACCGCACCAAGCTTAATCGCTCCGACCGCGAGCGGCACGTCGCCGTGACCCGTCATGATCACGATCGGAAACGCACTGTGCCGCGCCTTCATGCGCTTGAGAAGCTCGATTCCGTCAAGGCCCGGCATCCGTATGTCGGAAACGACGCAGCCGAAGGCGAGGTCGGGCAGTGCCTCGAGGAAGCATTGCGCGTTGTCGAATAACGTGACGATGAAGCCGGAGCAATCCAGGAGGAAGTTCAGCGAGTCTCGCATACCCTCGTCGTCGTCGATGACATAGACATGTCCCTTGGTCGTCATGGATCAATTCTCATAGGCTGCTGGCAAGGTGAAACGGAACGTCGCCCCGCCCGATGCATTGCTCGCGGCCCACATGCGGCCGCCGTGAGCCTCGACGATCGAGCGGCTGATGGACAGTCCCACGCCCATGCCGGTTTCTTTGGTTGTGAAGTAGGTCCGAAACAGATTTGGAACGACGCTTTCCTGAAAGCCGGATCCGGTGTCCGACACCTCCACTTCGATCATATCATCGGCGACGCGGCGGTTGGTGAGGACGAGCTCGCGCCGCGGCGACTGCGCCATTGCTTCCAGCGCATTGCGGAACAAATTGACCAGCACCTGCTGGATTTGCACCCGGTCGGCGAGCACCAGATCGGCCCCGGGATTGCAATCAAAGAGGATCTGCACGTTCTGTTCGCGAGCGCCGGCAAGCCCGAGCGCGCTGGCCTCCTCGACCAGCTTGGACAGGCTCTCCATTCGTTTCTCCGACTCGCCGCGGGAGACGAAATCGCGTAAACGCCGTATGATCTGGCCGGCGCGCAATGCCTGCTCGGCGGCGCGGTCCAATGCGCTCTCGATCTTTGGCGTGTTCGGATCGCTGCTGCCGGCGAGCAGCCGTCGCGAGCCCTTCATGTAGTTGCTGATCGCTGCCAGAGGCTGGTTGAGCTCGTGAGCGAGCGCGGAGGCCATTTCGCCCATCGCGGTCAGCCGCGAGACATGGACGAGCTCGGACTGCAATTCCTCGAGTTGCGCTTGGGTCTGCTGATGCTCGGTCAGGTCGCGGACGAAACCGGTGAATAAAGGCTCGCCGGGTGAACGCATTTCGCCGATTGACAGGTGCATCGGAAACGTGGTGCCGTCGCGCCGCTTGCCGGTCACGATGCGGCCGATGCCGATGATGTGCGGATTGCCGCTAGTGCGGTAGCGGACGATGTGGCTGTCGTGGCGGGACCGGTCGGGCTCCGGCATCAAGATGCTGACATTCTGCCCGGTGGCGTCTTGCTCGGACCAGCCGAACAGACGCTCGGCCGCCGTGCTGAAGAGCAGCATCCTGCCACGGCCGTCGATGACGATCATCGCATCGGGGATGGTCTGAAGGATCGAGCGCAGCAGAGTATTGCGACGGCGCAGCGCCTCTTCGACCAGCTTCTCCTCGTCGATGTCGAGCAAGATGCCGCTGAGATGTCGGGCGGCGCCGGCCTCGTCTCGAATGAGACCCGCCCGGGCGCGAATCCAGCCCAGGCCCGAGGCACTGGGGACTCTGAAGGATACGTCGAAGCCGCCGCCGCGCTCGGTAACGTCCTTGATCGCGTTCTCCACTCGCTCGCGGTCCGCGGGCGCAAGGCGCGAGAGAAGGAATTCATAGCTTGCCGGTTGATCCCGTTCGATGCCCAGCAGCACTCTTGCGGTTTCCGACCACTCCAGCTCGCGTGTCCTCAGATCGAGATCCCAGGTGCCAACGCAAAAACCCTCGATACGCTCGTCAAAATGCTTGCCGCGACTGTCGGCTGGCGGATGGGTCACGCGTGTCGGCGCCAAACTATTGCTCCCATTCTCATGCGGTGGGCCCTCTGCTGCGAACGTGGCGGCAATTTCGTCCAAGGCCGGGCCGGAGGCAAGTTCGGATGTCCGGCATTATTGACGGACTTCTTTCGGCCGTTGCGACGAAATTTGATCTACCTCATTCCAGCGTTGCGTCGGCGCAGCTAGATTCTGTCGCATCTCGCTGCCCGGAGGCTCCCGATAACATATGCGACAGTGATGGTCAGCCTGGCGCTCGATCACGCGAACGACGGGTGTCTTCAGGTCCCAGACGGCTCCGGCTATTCGCGGTGCCGCGAGTTGATCCTCGGCCATCAAATAGCATCTGTTGACGCAATCCGCCCCCTGCGTGTTTCTGTCGCACCGACGGCCAGCGAACCCAGACAAAGCGAGGAGAACGCGCCGTGTACAAGTTTCTTGATCAGACCGTCGACGGCTACATGACACGCAAAGTCCAGACGGCCAAGCGAGATTTCGATCTGCTCGAGCTGAGCGCGATGTTCGAGCGCGACGATTTCAACAGCTACCCGGTTGAGGATGATGGGCAGGTGGTCGGCGTCGTCACCAAATTCGACATTTTGAAGTGCTTCGCCTTTACTCCGAGCCAGATGTTGCCGCGTTATCGTGATCTGATGAGCCGCAAGGTTGGCGACGTGATGTCGCCAGAGTTCATCTATGTCAGTCCCGAAACGAGACTGACGCGCGTGCTCCAGATTATTGTCGAGCACCGCATCAGGAGCGTCATTGTGCTCAACAGCCTCCAGAAGCTGGTTGGAATCATCGCCCGCGAGGACGTCATCGCGTCACTCAAGGCCACCGCGCGCGACTGAAAGGAGTTCGCGAGTTTCGCGAGTTCATGGCTCCGTGCGTTACGGAGGTTGCTCCCGTTCGCTTGTCACGCCGGTGGTCAAGGGGAGAGGCACTTGAACTGACGACGTCGAAGACGTTCAGGGGAAAACCAGAAGATGTTCGCCGGATTGGCAGAACTCAACGGCATATTTTGATTTCAATCAATTCCCCGCGAGGGTGAATGTGGTTTCTGGCCTCGTGTTCTTTCGAGAGAGAATCCGCGATGCGCCAGCCCTCGAATTCCAAATCCATGACCATCGGTGAAAGCGGCCTGGCGGCAGTGTTCGCGATCACCGCCTATGTCTGCGTGATCGCCTCGGCGAAGGCGCTCGATGCGCCGTTCGCCCTCCACGCCGCGCTCGGTGCGGCGGGGAGCCTGGCTGCGGTTTTCTGCATCGTCAACCGCTACTTCGACCGCCCGGCGGCGCTGCCGCCGGCCGAGGTGAATGGCCGTCCCAACTACAACATGGGGCCGATCAAGTTCTCCTCCTTCATGGCGGTGTTCTGGGGCATCGCCGGATTTCTCGTGGGCCTCATCATCGCCTCGCAACTGGCCTGGCCCGCGCTGAACTTCGATCTGCCCTGGACTAGCTTCGGCCGCCTACGGCCACTGCACACCTCCGCCGTGATTTTCGCCTTCGGCGGCAACGTCCTGATCGCGACGTCCTTCTACGTTGTACAGAAGAGCTGCCGCGTGCGCCTAGCTGGCGATCTCGCGCCCTGGTTCGTCGTCGTCGGATACAATTTCTTCATCCTGATCGCCGGCACGGGGTATCTGCTCGGCGTCACCCAGTCCAAGGAATATGCCGAACCGGAATGGTACGCCGATTTCTGGCTGACCATCGTCTGGGTCACCTATCTGCTCGTCTTTCTCGGCACCGTTATCAAACGCAAGGAACCGCATATCTTCGTCGCGAACTGGTTCTATCTCGCCTTCATCGTGACCATCGCGGTTCTGCATCTCGGCAATAATCCCGCGCTGCCGGTTTCAGTATTCGGCTCGAAGTCCTACATCGCCTGGGGCGGCATCCAGGATGCCATGTTCCAATGGTGGTACGGCCATAACGCCGTCGGCTTCTTCCTGACCGCCGGCTTCCTCGCCATCATGTACTATTTCATCCCGAAACGGGCCGGGCGGCCGATCTACTCCTACCGGCTGTCGATCATTCACTTCTGGGCGCTGATTTTCCTCTACATCTGGGCCGGCCCGCACCATCTGCATTACACGGCGCTCCCGGACTGGACGCAGACGCTGGGCATGACCTTCTCGATCATGCTGTGGATGCCCTCCTGGGGCGGCATGATCAACGGTCTGATGACGCTGTCCGGTGCCTGGGACAAGCTGCGCACCGATCCCGTGCTGCGCATGCTCGTGGTCTCCGTCGCCTTCTACGGAATGTCGACCTTCGAAGGCCCGATGATGGCGATCAAGGTGGTCAACTCGCTCAGCCACTACACCGACTGGACCATTGGCCACGTGCACTCCGGCGCGCTCGGCTGGGTCGGCTTCGTCTCCTTCGGCGCGCTCTACTGCCTGGTGCCATGGGCCTGGAATCGCAAGCAACTCTACAGCCTGAAGCTCGTCAACTGGCACTTCTGGATCGCCACGCTCGGCATCGTTCTCTACATCTCCGCGATGTGGGTGTCCGGCATCCTTCAGGGCCTGATGTGGCGCGCCTACACCTCGCTCGGCTTCCTCGAATATTCCTTCATCGAAACCGTCGAGGCGATGCATCCCTTCTACATCATCCGTGCCGCCGGCGGGGCGCTGTTCCTGATCGGCGCGCTGATCATGGCCTATAATCTCTGGATGACCGTTCGCGTCGGCGAGGTGGAAGAAGTCCAGATGCCCGTCGCGCTTCAGCCGGCGGAATGAGGAGCTCCAGCATGTCGTTCTGGACACGCCACCAAGTCTTCGAAAAGAACTCGATCATCCTGATCGTTGCCATCCTGCTGGTGATCGCAATCGGTGGTCTCGTCGAGATCACTCCGCTGTTCTACCTCAAAAGCACGATCGAGGTGGTCGATGGCGTCAGGCCCTACACGCCGCTCGAACTCGCCGGACGCAACGTCTACGTTCGCGAGGGCTGCTATCTCTGCCATTCCCAGATGATCCGGCCCTTGCGCGACGAGATCGAGCGCTACGGCCATTTCTCATTGGCGGCCGAGAGCATGTTCGACCATCCGTTCCAGTGGGGTTCGAAGCGCACCGGGCCTGATCTGGCTCGCGTCGGCGCCAAATATTCCGACGACTGGCACGTCACCCATCTGACCAACCCGCGCGCGATCGTGCCGCAATCGGTGATGCCGGGCTATCCGTTTCTGGCGCACACCGAGGTCGATCCCGACACGATCGCCGATCACATGCGCACGTTGAGGACCGTCGGCGTGCCCTATACCGACGACCAGATCGCCAACGCCGGTGCCGACATGAAGGCTCAGGCCGATCCGGACAATGCCGGCTCCGACGCCTTCACCAAGCGCTACGCCAAGGCGGTGGTGCGCAATTTCGACGGCAAGTCCGGGACGCCGACCGAGATGGACGCGCTGATCGCGTACTTGCAGATGCTCGGCACGCTGGTCGACTTCAAGATCTACAACGAGAAAGCCAATCTTCGCTGAGAAGGCATCAACGATGAAAGTCATCCTGACACTCGACAATCTTGCGTCCGGTCTCGTGACCACGATCTGGACGCCGGTCTTCGTCGCGATCTTTCTCGCGATCATCGCCTACGCACTCTGGCCCCGTAACAAGGCTGCTTTCGACGAAGCGGCACAGCTGCCGTTGCGGGAGGAGTAAAAGATGATGAACGATCATCATGACGAAATCGATTCCGTCTCCGGCAGGTCCACGACCGGCCACGAGTGGGACGGCATCAAGGAGCTCAACACGCCGCTGCCGCGCTGGTGGGTGATCACCTTCTACCTCACCATTGTCTGGGCGATCGGCTACTGGATCGTCTATCCGGCCTGGCCGCTGATCTCCAGCAATACCACGGGGCTGTTCGGTTACTCGATACGCGCCGACGTCGCGGTCGAGCTTGCCAAGCTCGAGAAGATCCGCGGAGCCAAGATGGTGGCGCTGGGCGCGGCCTCGCTCGCCGAGATCGAGAAGGACCCGGGGCTGCTGGCGCTTGCACGCGCCAAGGGCAAGACCGTGTTCGGCGACAATTGCGCGCCATGTCACGGCAGCGGCGGCGCCGGCGCCAAGGGCTATCCGAATCTCAACGACGACGATTGGCTGTGGGGCGGGACGCTCGACCAGATCATGCAGACCATCCAGTTCGGCGCGCGCTCCGGCAACGCCAAGACGCATGAGGGCCAGATGCTCGCCTTCGGCAAGGACGGTGTGCTGAAGCCGGACGAGATCGTCACGGTCGCCAACTATGTCCGCTCGTTGTCGGAACTCCCGACGCGGAAGAACTACGATGGCGCCAAGGGCGAAAAGATCTTCGCCGAGAATTGCGTCGGCTGCCACGGCGATGGTGGCAAGGGCAACCAGGAGCTCGGTGCGCCCAACCTGACCGACAAGATCTGGCTCTACGGCTCGGACGAGGCGATCCTGATCGAGACCATCAGCCAGGGCCGCGCCGGCGTCATGCCGGCTTGGGAAGGGCGGCTCGATCCCGCCACCATTAAGGCGATGGCGGTCTACGTCCACTCGCTCGGCGGCGGCAAATAGTCGATTTGGGTGCGGACGGGGGCGAACAAAATGTCCCCGCTTGCGCTGGATCAACCGACGCTTCGGCGCCGGGCCTAGGTTGAATCGCACCTCTCGAAAAACTCCAGGCGATGAACAAGACCGTGAACCCAAGCGAGCTCACATCGGACGACGATCTCGCGCCACTCTACGCCGCCCGCAAGAAGGTCTATCCGCAGAGCGTCTCCGGCGCGTTCCGTCGGATCAAATGGGGCCTCATGGCGTTCTGCCTCACCGTCTACTACTTCCTCTCTTTCGTGCGCTGGAACCGCGGCCTGGGCGCCCCGAGCCAGGCGGTGCTGATCGACCTGCCCAACAGCCGCTTCTATTTCTTCTTCGTCGAGCTGTGGCCGCAGGAGGTCTATTACTTCACGGGCCTGCTGATCGTCGCCGCGGTGGCGCTGTTTCTGATGAATTCGGTCGGTGGCCGCATCTGGTGCGGCTATCTCTGCCCGCAGACGGTCTGGACCGACCTATTCTACGCCGTCGAGCGTCTCATCGAAGGCGACCGACGCGAACGGATGCGCAAGGACAAGGCGGGCGGTGCGCTGACGCTCAAGCGCGTCTCCGAGATCGCCCTCAAGCATGCGATCTGGCTGATGATCGCCTGGTGGACGGGCGGCGCCTGGGTGCTCTATTTCAACGATGCGCCGACGCTGGTGAAGCAGCTTCTCACGTTCCAGGCGCCAATGATCGCCTATATCTGGATCGGCATCCTGACGGCGACGACGTATGTGCTCGCCGGCTTCATGCGCGAGCAGGTCTGCACGTATATGTGCCCTTGGCCCCGCATCCAGGCCGCGCTCACCGATGAGTGGGCGCTCAACGTCACCTACCGCTACGATCGCGGCGAGAAGCGCACCTCGGTGAAGAAGGCCGCGGAGCTGCGCGCACTCGGCGAGCATGTCGGCGACTGCGTCGACTGCTATCAATGCGTCGCGGTCTGCCCGACCGGCATTGACATCCGCAACGGGCCGCAGCTCGAATGCATCCAGTGCGGGCTCTGCATCGACGCCTGCGACAACGTCATGACCAAGATCGGCCGGCCGAAGCGGCTGATCGGTTATGACAACGACATCAACATCCAGCGCCGCCTGGACGGAAAGGCGCCGATCTATCGCATCGTCCGCGCTCGCACCATCGCCTACAGTGCGATCATCGCGGCCGTCGGCGGCATCATGCTCTACGTGCTGGCGACCCGCACTCTGCTCGACCTCAACGTTCTGCACGACCGCAACCCGGTCGCGGTCAAGCTCAGCGACGGTTCGATTCGAAACGCCTATACGGTACGGCTTCTGAACAAGAGCGGATATGATCGCGTCGTCGCGATCGATGCGGACGGCCCGGCCAATCTGACCATACATGTCGTCGGTGCCGATTCCGTGACTCCGGACCGCCCGATGATCGTGATCCCGCGCGACTCCACCAGCGAGCTGCGGCTGCTCGTCACCGCGCCGGCTGACAGCAATCCGGAGAAATCGATCCCCGTGCGCTTCCACGTCACCGATATCGGGCTCGGCGAGGTTGCCACCACCACCGACAATTTCGTCTCGCCGTAACACCAGGAGACTGCGATGGCCACCAAGCCGCTGACCGGAACCAAGGTGTTCCTGATGCTGGTCGCCTTTTTCGGCGTCGTCATCGGAGTCAACGTCACCATGATGAAGCTCGCGATCGCGACGCTGCCCGGCACCGACGTCGACAGCCCCTATGCCGCGGGCCTCACTTACGATCGCGAGATCTCGGCGGCACAGGACCAGGTCGCGCGCAACTGGAAAGTCAGTGCGCATATCGAGCGGCGCGCCGACGGCCATGCCGTGCTTCAGCTCGACGCGCGCGATGCGGCGGGCCAGCCTCTGACCGGATTGAAGTTCGAGGGCCGGCTGGAGCGGCCGACCGATAAGCGCGCGGACCTCGCGGTCGAGCTATCCGAGGCCGGCAGCGGCATCTATCGCGGCGATGCCGCATCGGTCGCGCCGGGTCAGTGGGATCTCGTCATCGAGGGCGATGCCAAGGGCGACCGCGTGTTCCTGTCGCGTAACCGCGTGATCCTGAACTGAGATCCCACCATGCAGATGACACGCGATTTCTCTCACTATGTCCGCGCCGCAGGCGCGGGCCTTCAGCACATCGACCTCGCGGTCGAGGGCGTTCACTGCGCCGGTTGCATGGCCAAGATCGAGCGCAGCCTGTCGGCCATTCCTGATGTCACGCTTGCGCGGCTGAACCTCACCGACCGGCGCGTCGCGCTGGAATGGAAAGAGGGCACGCTCGACCCTGGCCGCTTCATCGATCGGCTCGAGGAGCTCGGCTACAAGGCCTATCCGTACGAGACCGAGAGCGCGGAAGCGAGCGAGGTCGCGGAATCGCGCTTCCTGCTGCGCTGCCTCGGCGTTGCTGCGTTCGCCACCATGAACGTGATGATGCTGTCGATCCCGGTGTGGTCCGGCAACGTCTCGGATATGCTGCCCGAGCAGCGCGACTTCTTCCACTGGCTCTCGGCGCTGGTCGCGCTGCCGGCGGCGGCCTATGCCGGCCAGCCGTTCTTCCGCTCGGCCTGGCGCGCGCTGTCGAACAAGAGCACCAACATGGACGTGCCGATCTCGATCGGCGTGTGCCTCGCGCTCGGCATGTCCGTGGTCGAGACCGTCCACCACGCCGAGCACGCCTATTTCGATGCGGCGATCATGCTGCTGACTTTCCTGCTGGTCGGCCGCTTCCTCGACCAGAACATGCGGCGGCGGACCCGCGCGGTCGCGGGCAATCTCGCGGCGCTAAAGGCAGAGACCGCAGCCAAGTTCGTCGGGCCCGATGAAATCTCGCAGGTGCCGGTCGCCGCGATTCATCCCGGCGACATCGTGCTCTTGCGGCCCGGCGAGCGCTGCGCCGTGGACGGCACCGTGATCGAGGGACGTTCCGAGATCGATCAGAGCCTGATCACCGGCGAGACGCTCTATGTCACGGCGGAGCACGGCACGACGGTCTATGCCGGCTCGATGAACATCTCCGGCACGCTGCGGGTGCGGGTCTCGGCCGCCTCGGAAGCCACGCTGCTCGCCGAGATCACGCGACTGCTCGACAACGCGCTCCAGGCGCGCTCGCGCTACATGCGGCTCGCCGATCGCGCGTCGCGGCTCTACGCACCGGTGGTGCATGCGACCGCGCTCATCACTATTCTCGGCTGGGTCATCGCCGGCGCGAGCTGGCATGATGCGATCGTCACCGGCGTTGCGGTCCTGATCATCACCTGTCCTTGTGCACTCGGGCTTGCGATTCCGACGGTGCAGACGATCGCCTCGGGCGCGATGTTCAAATCCGGCGTGCTGCTCAATTCCGGCGATGCCAACGAGCGCCTGGCCGAAGTCAACCATGTCATCTTCGACAAGACCGGCACGCTGACGCTGCCGGCTCTCGAAGTCACGAACGCGGCCGACATTCCCGCTGATATCTTCCAACTCGCCGGCCGGCTCGCGTTGTCGAGCCATCATCCTGTCGCGGCTGCCGTCGCGCAGGCTGCGGGTGCCAAATCGCCGATCCTCAATGCGGTCGAAGAGGCCGGGCAGGGCGTGCGCGCCACCATCGACGACGTTGAGATCCGCCTCGGCCGTCCAACCTTCTGCAGCGTAGAAGCGTTGGTCAGCGGGAACATCCTCGATCCCGAGGCCTCCATCGTGGCCTTCAGCAGGGGAAGCGAAAAATTCATCTTCTCCGTGCGGCAGGGCCTTCGCCCGGACGCCCGAGCCGTGATCGCGGCGCTGAAGGCTTGCAATATCGGCATCGAGATCCTCTCCGGCGATCGCGAGCCCGCTGTGATTGCGGCAGCCCATGCGCTCGGCATCGCCGAATGGCGGGCCGGCGTCACGCCGGCCGACAAGATCGCGCGGATCGAGGATTTGAAGCAGCGCGGCGCAAAGGTGCTGATGGTCGGTGACGGCATGAACGACGCGCCGTCGCTCGCGGCAGCCCATGTCTCGATGTCGCCGATCTCGGCCGCGCATCTTAGCCAGGCCACCGCCGATCTCGTCTTCCTCGGCCGGCCGCTGGCGCCGGTCGTCGTCGCCATCGATTCGGCACGCAAGGCGTTGCATCTGATGCGGCAAAATCTCTGGCTTGCGATCGGTTACAATGTGCTGGCCGTGCCCGTTGCAATCAGCGGCGTGGTGACGCCTTTGATCGCGGCTGCGGCGATGAGCGGATCCTCAATTCTGGTCATGCTGAACTCGCTGCGGGCGCGCAGCCGCTCGCGGGAGATCGTGTGATGGAAATCCTGGTCATCCTGGTCCCGCTGGCCCTGGCCCTCGGCGGAGCCGGTCTCGTCGCCTTCCTCTGGTCGCTCCGCAGCGGCCAGTACGACGATCTCGACGGCGCCGCCTGGCGCGCAATTGCTGATGACGAGCCGCCGTAGAAAGCGCCGGCTAAGCCCTAGAGCGATAGCCTTCCGCTCGAGCAGCGGTGGCCTCCTCTGAATGGGAGAATCCCTGTCGTCAGCTTTCTTCCGACGGCAGGTTTTTGTCACCGCAGCCGGTGCATTGATGCGAACGAAATCAGCTTAACTGAACGAATGGGCGTGGCGGCAGTCAGGCGTTCGTGTCGCGCAGATGCTTGCGAATACGCAGCACGATCTGGCGCGCTCCAGAGAAGCCGAGAACGCCTTCGATGTGAAGCTGAGACGGGGCGCGCGAAACCGTCTCCAGGGTGAGCCCGAGATAGTCGCCGATGTCCCGGCGGCACATCGGAAGCGCCATCAGCCCGGCGCCGGCGGTCCTGGAATCCATCTCGAGTAGGAAGGTCGCGAATCCTCTCCAGAGCGTTCTTGCGGCCGAGCAGCAGCATGTGGTCCTCCGCGTGCTTCAGCTCGCCGGCTGTCAGGCTCCAGAGCTTGCGCGCGACCTGAATGTCGGCGTTGGCTGCCTTGTCCAGGCTTGCCCGGTTCACTAGGCGCCCCCAGGTGTGAATGATCGCTTCGGCGCTGAGACGATGGGCGGCGCCGGATTCAAGCCCGAACACGTCGCCCGGCAGAGCGAAGGCACCGATCTGACGACGGCCAAGGACAGGAGCTTGTAGCTCCGGACGGCGCCGGAGACGACCTGATAGATATATTCGGAGGGCTCGCCCTCGCCGAAGATCTCTTCGTCCTTGCCCTATGCGAATTCGCTGGCGACGAGCGCCGGCTGGCCGACCAACCCGCCGAATGCACTGGACGGCACAGACGGGCAGCGGTTCGAGGAAGCCCGGGTGGCGTTGAGTGTGGCCGCAAGCATCTTCCATCTCCTTTTCGATGGCTCGATGATGCGGGAAACTGCGACACCATAGAATTCGGTATCTTCGCTTAGGGGAACTTACGTACCGTAGATCTACGGAATCCCAGTCACTCGGGTCGGTCGCTCTCCAGGTCGCTTCAAAGCGCTTGCATTGTCGCAGCGTTGAGGCAGTAACCTTCCAAGTCTCTGGTCTCCACCCCGATCTCAATATCGTTGTTGCACTGAACCTTCCGTTCGCATTGGCTGCAGACCCGCTCCATGTCGCGCATCACTGCCGGCTTCGATCGCGAGACGTCCGCCTCGTCGATGCCGAGAACCTTCAGTAGGCTGGACAATTCGTCAGCCGCATGCGTTCCTTGATGGACCAGCGTATCGAGGTCTGCAGGCGCGACGCGCAGATCGCGCGCTATTTTATCCAATGTGCCGCTATCGAGTTGACGCAACTCAAGGATTTCACGGCGACCTGAGCCAGTCGGCGAAAATGTCCAGCCGAGCATCGAGTATGGGGTCGGTCTTCTCAACGTTCTATGTGATCCGCTCGCAATTCGGGTGTCCTGCTGTCGTATCAAGCCATCGGCGGAAGTTGTTGCGCCAGCGAAATATCCTTCGAGCGAGTCTCAGCCCTCCGCGATCGTAAGATTTCTGCGCCCGGCCATGGAGCGCATGGAACCAAAATGTCGCCCAACGCTTGCCTCGGGCTCACCTTCCCCCGATAGACGAAAGCCGATCGGACCTCCTGATCGGCCGCATCCGCAAGCTCCCGCTGCAACGGTCTGCCGCATCCCCGAGGAAGCAAAGGCCGGCAGCCCGGTCACAAGGGCCTGCATGGCCTTGCTGAACGCTTCGTCATAGGAATCGACCCCACGACAGTGTGCATCACTTCTTGCAGCATGTAGCCGCGAACGAGGCTCCTCAGCATGATAAGGCGTTCTCGACGGCTTCGCCGCACAGCCCGCATTCGGCGAGGACCACTGTCATCAGGGCATGCAGGCTTCGATCAACCTGGTGCCATTCGGGAAATCCGGCGGCGGTCCAGAACGACGCGGCAGATAGAGGCGGCCTTTCAAGCGCGTAGGAGCGCATCGCGCGGGCGATTGCTATCATGGCGTCTTCGGCGATTCTTTTTGCGCGAGCCTCCCATAACCGCGGCAGCAATTCCCGGTAACCCTTGACGGCAAGAAAACGGCGCATCTCGGCGAACGTTTCGCGCCTGTCGCCCGTGCAAACCTCGATCTCCTGGGCGAGATCTTTCGCCAGCTTCCGGTCCCAGGCGCTCGCGAGTAGCCCCAGCGGCTGCTGATCCTGCTCACCGACGGCAAGCCGAACGATGTCGATCACGACGAAGGGCGCTTCGCCATCGAGGACACGCGCAAGGCGGTGCAGGAGGCGAGGCGCCTCGGCACAGCCATATTCCGGCATCCTGTCGCGATGGAGCTTAACCTTGCAGCCAAAACTCTATCGTCATCTCGACACATCGTGTGCCGCCACGCCTGCGGTTGATCGGGTTGCGCACGGAGAGCGACCATGGAGTTGCAGCGCGGATATGCAGCTGAGAGCTTTCAAGCAAATATCCGACGCCGATAGGTGCCGGATACGCGAGCTCGTAGAGCAGCAAGTGCCCTCCGACTGCTCGGTGAGACCGAGCGGGAACCGAAGGACGCAGCCTGGTTTGGGCACTCGGCGAAGCGCTTCAAACTCCGCGGCTGTTGACAGCCGCAGATCGGGCCAGATGAGCATCGAATGCGGATGCCACGCTGCGTACCAGAAACTCCGCGCCATCCGGGACGAACAGTCGCTCCTCGCCTTCCATTGTCACTGCGCCGTCCGCGATGAGGCCCTCTAGACGGGACCGATCGACGATGGCCGTCTCCGGGGCGCAGCCATGGGAACGAGCAATCTTCGACAGATCGACTGCCATGTCGCACATCACCCGCTCAATCAAATCGGCCCGGAAGCGGTCGTCAGCCGTGAAAGCGCAGCCCTTCGCCGTGGCGAGCCGGTCCTCGGCGATGCGCGCCAGGTAGTCGCGGGTCGCCACGACATTCTGTACGAATCCTTGCGGCATCCGACCGATGGCGCTTGCGCCGAGCCCGATGAGCGTTTCTACGGCGTCGTCGGTGTAGCCCTGGAAGTTCCGGCGCAGCCGCCCCTCGTGCTTCGCCGCGGCGAGACTGTCGTTGGGCAGGGCAAAGTGGTCGAAGCCGATGCGCACGTAGCCGGCGTCAACGAGCGCCTGCGCGATCGCTTCGGATTGCAGGTGCCGCTCGATGCTGGCGGGAAGGGCGTCTTCATCAATCTTCCGCTGATGCTTCTTGAACGACGGAACGTGTGCGTAACCGAACACCGAGAAGCGATCCGGACGAAGTTCGATGCATTTGGCGACCGTGTCCAAGCACGATTGTACCGTTTGAAGCGGCAGACCGTAGAGAAGATCGAAGTTAAGCCGGCCAACCCCGGAACGCCTCAGTTGCTCGACACCCTTAGCGGTCTGCTCGAAGCTCTGCAGACGGTTGATGGCGCGCTGCACAGCCGGGTCGAAACTTTGTACGCCGAGACTGGCGCGGGTGACCCCGCTGTAGCCCAGGGCCTCGGCCATTGCCTCCGTCAGGGTGCGCGGATCGATCTCCACGGCGAGTTCGGCGTCGGGCAGCACGAAGTAGGAGTAGCGGAGCGCGCCGACGAGATCCGCAAAGGCCCCGGGCGTCATGATTGTTGGTGTGCCGCCGCCGAAATGAATATGGGAGATCGGCAGGCGGTGACCGATGGTTTGGGCGACGAGGTGCGCCTCGGTGCGCAGGCCCGAGGTGTAGACGGCAATCGGATCGTCCTTCTTCGTGACCGAGGTGTGACAGTCGCAATAACAGCACATGGACCGGCAGAAGGGGACGTGCAGGTAGATCGATGCGGATTTCCGGGGCGAAAGCGACTTCAGCCAATTTCGATAGTCGGCTTCCCCGGTGGCCGGAGAAAAATGTGGTACGGGAGGGTAGCTCGTGTAGTGGGGGAGCCTGTCCTGTCCGTACGAGTGCGCCAGATCGGATCGCATTCTCTGTCTCCTTCTGATCCGGATTGCTTACCGGCATCGTGAGAGAAGGACCTTGCTCTGGCGCAATTAGATCGATGCTGGATCAGCTTCTCCCGAGCAAGGTGGAGATGCTGCGGGCAATGCCGGCAACGGCGGGGCTCCGATGGCTCGATGACGAGCCGGAAGCCAAGATTGGGGCGGAACGTCCGCCGCGCAGCTCCCCGTTTTGGCATCGCGGATGAAGTCGATCATGTAGGCGCGATGGGCGCCTTCCACGACGCGCACGCCGCAGTTGGGGTTCGTGATGCGCTCGCGGCCGTCATGGAGGGCGGCGCAAGTCTCGGTCCATTCCCGGGCGTTGCCGCCAAGATCGTCCAGTTCTTTGCTGTTGGTGCCAAACGCGCCGCCCGACTGGGGGTCGCAGCCTGTGGACGATCCCGAGAAGATTCGGCATCGTAGCGGACGAGATCGAGTCCTGCGCGGGGTCGGACGGGCCAACGAGTGGCAAGACCTCGTCGCGCGCCTTCTAGCCGGCGGCGAAGGCAGCCAATCCGCTGCGAATCGCAAGGGCACATGAGACCCCCTTGGTGCTTGGCCGATCTGCACCTTCCTGAATCTCGGGAGCAGAACCGCAACGGTGGTCACGCCCGGAATGGGCCGGGCACTCCCTGGCTAACCCGATCGAGCGCGTGGCAGACGGCGCGCTATGGCTCACCGAGCCGCAGCCAGCGTCCTGCGGATGGTTTTTGTGGCGCGTCCAATCCCCGCGCCAAACGAAGGAGCGGTTGACCAAAGTAGCCGGCAGGCAAGGCCGAGATCGCGCGATCGGTGCACTGCATCAAACTCTGCACGTCAGGAGCGAGCGGGGGAAAATCGACCACAGCGAGCGCTGGGCCATTGTTTCTCGCCAGGATGCGGTCGGTATCAGGCTTTGGGCAAAATCACTTTTTTTGGGGGCCAGATGTGGAAGGGGCTTCAGCGCCGCTTTTATTCGACCATGTACTTTCTCGGTAAGTCGCCGCCGGCATCTGCCGAGATTGACGCAGCGTTCGAAAAGCTAGAGCGGGAAACGGTCGTCCCGGCCGACGATCCATTGTGCGACTGTCAGGTGATCGCGGGGCGCACCACCATCGAATGCAAGACACGGAGAACGTCAGTCTGTGAGGCGATGGGTGAGATCAGGGTCGACGTCAATACGGTGCCGCACAAAGTGGGCTTCTGTGCCAGTTTGCGGGAGGGCGCGAGGCGAGGGAGATAGTGCGACAGCGGACCGTCTGCCTCTGGGTATTGTTTTCTGGCGTTTGGCTCTCTGGATGTGCCACGGCGGTTCCTAACTTCGACATTCCGGTCGATCAAAATGGACCGACGATACATTCCATCTCGCGTCGCGTAAGCTGCGAGCTGGTCCAGCTGATCGAGCGGGGCGACGCGATCTCAGATGCTCTGCTTGGTGACGACGTGGAGGTCGCTGTTCAGTTGAACCTGACTGTCAACGATACGGGAGGCCTCAGCCCGTCGCTGACTTATGCCAATGCGCCCTTTGCGTTCAGTCTGGGCAGAACGCTCAGCCAATCGCGGGAGCAAAATTTCACGCAGAAGTTCTATTACTCGACGCGGGCGCTGTGGAAAGAGGCCGAGGCCGTGAGGAGGGCGGACGGCAGTCTGGCGGAATGCTGGCCGATTGATACAAATCTCGCGGGTGAGCTGGGTCTGAAGAGAACCGTCGAGCTTGCCTTTACCTCGCAACATGTTGATTGGGGTAAGAAGCTTTCCGATGACGGCGGTGTCTTCGGAAGGTACGTCAATTTCGTCGTGACGAAAAATGTAAACGGCGGGCCGACCTGGACGCTGACCAGCTTTATCGGACCTGGGAGCAATCTTGGGTCCTTCTCCGAAGTCAACACTGACAAACTGACGTTTGCGTTTGCGCGCGGCGACACGGCCGGAACACCATTCCGGACGTCTGGCAGAGCGAAGGCGGATCGGCTCATCGAGCAGATCAACATTAATCAACTTACAACGCAGTTGTCGGGAGTCCGCCCGCTGAGATGATGTCATTGCGCAGGGTACGTCAATGAATGAGATCTTTTTTACTTCAAAGGGGCCGCGGAGGGGGTCGCAAGTTCGGCAAGTCCGGGGCGGAACGCATGTACGCCAGACCGATCGGGGTTGGGAATTACGAACATTCCGGACCGACGCGTGGACATCCATCGACCACGAGGCCGCGGTCGAAGTGGCGGCGGCGCCGGGAGGATGGCAGTCGTGGTCTAGCTGGACAAACCGGTCTGCACAGCCAATCGCCTCATTTGTGGCGCGATGGACGGTGCCCGCACCTCCAGCCGTCGCGAATGGTCAGACGATTTACTTATTCAGCGGACTGCAGGATGCAGCCGGCGATCATATCGTTCAGCCGGTGCTCCAATGGGGGCCATCTCCGGCTCGCGGCAGCACCAATGCGTGGGGGCTCGCGAGCTTTTGGGTCGGAGGCCAGAACGATCTGATGTTTACGACGCACTGGGAAGAGGTCGCTCCGGGCACGGTCGTGATCGGTCGCATGACGCTTACGGCGCAAAACAATGGGCTATTCAGCTGCACAGCTGAATTTGATGGCTATCCTGCCACGCAACTGACGTCCGAGAACCTTCCGGCCATGGTCGATTGCGTATTAACTTTGGAAGCATACGGTACGGGACCCAATGCGCCTTATCCTGAAGTCTCAGTCACGGAATTCAGTGCAATATCAATTGCCCCGGACTTCGTGGCGGCAAATGTGCGGTGGGCGGCGAGTGGAGGAGCGGTGATAAAGCGGGACGGTGTACCGAGGCTTGTATCGATGTCGCCTATCCGGTGGCCGGCGCATAATGAGGACCGCTTTGCGGATTTCGACACGAGCGACCGTCGGGCAAAACGGCTGTTCGTCAGCGGCGAGAATGCGCGGCCCTGACACGATCACGGCTCAGGCGACGCGAGCAAGTTCTCGGCGTTCCCACTGAGCTAGGCGATAAAGTCAAGCCGGCGCCGACCTGAAGGGTCTTAAGCTCGGGATCACGGCGCCGGGGTTATCGACCGACACCATGGCGCGTTACTACATCAAGAAATCAGGATTGGGCCCGCGCGATGTGAACATCATCGCAGTCGGCAGCGGCGCTCCAGGCTTGGATCAGCGTCTGGGCCATCGCGACACGCTTGCGCTGCCCGCCGGACAATTGATGCGGATAGCGCTCCTCGAACCCTTTCAGGCCGACTTATCTTCAAACCCTTCGGCCAGCCGTCGTATTCGATGATCAGAGACCAAGCGCCGTCAGGGCCGGATAGCTATCCGGAGGCAACGCAACCTCAATCATCTGCCAGCACCGGGCTTCGCCTCCGCATGTACCGCCTCGAGCAAATGCCGACCGTGGTGAGAGCTTCGGAAGTCGCGGGAAATCCATACCTGAAGCACACCGTACGCTCCAGCTGCTTCTCACGGCCTGTACGGCGGAGATGGTGGCGACCCCTACAATCTGCCGTGTGGCTTGTTGCTCGATGACAAAAATGTAGACCTTGTCGGGATCCTGAATCAGGCGACAAGGCCGCCTGCTTCGCGTCTTCAAGGCTGAACTCTGGTCCGGGGCCACCTAGTTCGGAAAGTAGCTTTTCGACCGCTTCTGCGATCGTGTCCTCATCTCCCGGCCGGCCTTTGCGCATAGCCGTGCCCGCGTGGAGCAGGCCTTGCGCTTCAGCGCCAATACGAACACCCGCCGCGTTAGCCCCTCTTGAGGAAAGTCATCGTCAGAAAGATACAGAAAACGCAATTGAGAGCAACTATCAACCTCGGTAGGGAATAGGACCTCCGCACTCGGTATAAGCAACACAGGTGAAGAAAGTGCAAGCTGTTGCCGTTCTCAGAATCGACTGCGACTTGATCAGCTGAGAACTCGTTGTGGACTTTCTTCGATTGGAACATAAATCCACCAGACCGTACATTCGCGCGTGGACAGCCCAAGCGATTGCCGACCGTCGCTCACGAGCGGCTCCATGCTGTAGACCTTGCACCATGATATTCGCCGCGGCCATAGGCGCATCAGCTCGGCGCGTCGGAATGTGAGATGCCCCAAGTCGCGTGCGTCACCCGTACAAAGTTGCGCGAAGTCCACCAGGTGTCATACGCGTGCGCCGACAAAATCGTGTGAACAACATCGCGAAAGATTTTGCACGCTAATGCACCATCTTAAGCTTACCTCGAAGAATCGAAAGATAATGCCAAGCACAGCTTGTTTGGACCTTCGCTCCTCGTTTAAGGGACCATCACGGAACGGGAGTGGTTGCGATGGGGCATGGGCAGGCCGAACTTGTCGGACGAAAACCTGTAATCTTCGGGCACCGTAAGGTGCGGCCGCGAGCGTGCGTGGCGGTCGGAAAGCGGCATCTGCGCGCCTTTCTTCGGGATGTGCTGGAGGGTATGGGGTTTGTTATCAGCGAATGCGGCACTGCTGACGAGTTGTCGCACGTACTCTGCACGGAGTTCCCTGATCTGATCCTGCTCGGCATTGGCTCGGATCGCATCGAGCCTGGACGATTGCTCGAGATACTCGTACGCGAAGAATTTGCGGGCAAAGTGCTGGCGTTCGGCGCCCGCGAGTCGATCATCATCACGGCAGTGCAACAGGTCGGGGGCGAATATGGACTTGCTATGCTGCCGCCACTGAGAACGCCGTTTGCAGCTGAGACGTTGCGCGATCGGGTCGCCATGCTCTTGCCCAGAGAGCCGGCGCCCCGTCCGGCGGTCCATGTCGGAGAAGCCTTACACGCTGGCTGGCTTGAGCTCTGGTATGAGCCGAAGTTTGACGCGTGTACCCTCAGCCGCCGCGGCGCCGAGGCGCTTGTGCGAATGCGGCACCCGACCTGGGGCGTTGTTCCACCGGCCTATTTCATCCCGGAGCCTCACGATCCGCATTTTAGGGAGTTGTCGCAGTTCGTGATCGACCGCGCCATCAAGGATTGGCACTATCTTCTGGAGCACCAAACTTCCATCGATCTCTCCGTCAATCTGCCGGCCGCATTCCTGATTGACCCGCAGGCGGTACGTGATCTCTGTCAGCGCATGCCGTCGCACCCGGATTTCGGCGGCTTGACGATTGAAATCGAGAGCAAGGAGGCCATCCAGAACCTAGATCTCCTGATCGAGGTCGCGCGTGAGGTTCGCTTTCACAACATTGGCTTTGCAATCGACAATGTCGGCACCAATTGGCCGCAGCTCATGGGGGTGGAAAAATTCCCGTTCATGAAGTTGAAAGTGGAACGGCAGTTCATCGCTGGTTGCGGAAATGGGGCCCTGAAGCGAACCGTGTGCCGCCATATCGTTGATCTAGCCAAAGAGTACAGTGTGCGCACTGTCGCCGAAGGTGTGGAGAGCGAGGCCGACCTGATTGCTGTGACCGAACTCGGCTTCGACCTTGCGCAGGGCCATCTGTTCGGAAAGGCCATGCCGCTGAAGCAATTTGCACAATCATCCTTCAGCCCTTCTCCACTTCGTCCAAAATAGTTGCACGACAGGTGGCTAAGCACGGTCAGGCAAAGCGGACCAGCGCTCGTCCGCACTGCTGCGCCTAGTCGGTACCAGGCGTGCTGACAGGCGGTCACTTTGCAAAGCCAGCGTCGCTCCTCCCAGCGCAACTTCATTTCTCTCCGAAGCCACGCGTAGCGTTTTGTAGCACAGACTGTTCTTGGCCAGTCTCAGCCAGTTCCGCGGAGATAACGTTGCAGCCATCAGCGAGGTTTGCACAAAACCTCCGGTCAAGGCGTGTGACCGAAGGTCTGCCGAGATCCGGCGTAGACGCGCGTTGGCTCGCGGCTTTTAGTCGCGCCGCCGGTTCGTAATCGTCGAGCCTCGCTTGGTCCCGCGCTGCTGTGATAGACAAACCTGGCAGCGCGCAGCGGATGAGTCGCGAGTGGCTCTCGGAGTAGGGCCCGAGGGCTCGTATCGCTCGAAATTAAGGCGGCCTGTTGCTGTCGCAGACGCAACATGGTCTCAGACCCGGGCAGCACAATTGCGCGAATTGCCCAGCATTGAGCGCGTCCGTTTGGCACGGCCCTTGAAAGGGATCGCGAATGGCATCGTTCGCCCAAAGGAGTCGGAAGGTATGGCTTACAAGATCGTCGCTTCGCAATGTACGGTTTGCGGTGCATGTGAGTTCGAGTGTCCCAACGCGGCGATCAGCCTCAAGCGCGACATTTACGTTATCGACGCCAAGAAGTGTACGGAGTGCGAGGGCCATTGCGACACGCCGCAATGCGCGGTCGTCTGTCCGGTGCCTGACACCTGTGTCCCGTCTAAGACAGCATAACCAACCCGCGTCGAGAAACCTTCATCGCTCGATTTCGCCTAAGACCGTCATAGCCGACCTAGTACGGCTCGCAATGACTTGGGCAACACGCAGCCAGGCTCGGTGGGTTGACGCATCGAGCCCCGTCCGCAAAATGCCGGAAGTCGTGGTCTCCGGTTTGATCCGGAGCTAAGAGGGAAGCCGGTGTAATCCCGGCGCTGCCCCCGCAACTGTGAGCGGCGAGCCGCTGTCCAACGAAGTCACTGAAGCCAGGCGGCTTCGGGAAGGCCGGACAGCAGCGACGACCCGCGAGCCAGCAGACCTGCCTCGACAAGATATCGTCCACGGGCGGGGTGTCCCGGTGGTGCACCTAACAGCTGTCGCTCACGCGACATTCGCTGCACGCGTCCGCCATGGCCTTTGCCCCAATCATGGGGTCTAAGCTATGTCTATTCGTTCGCTTCCCGTTGCCACACTGGGGACGTCACGCATCGGCCCACGACGCGAGCTCAAGTTCGCGCTCGAGAGCTACTGGGCGGGAAAGTCCAGCGCAGCCGAGCTCCTCGAGGCGGGAAGTGGACTTCGTGCCGCGAATTGGGCACGGCAGAAATCCCGCGGCGCGACCGTCATTCCTTCGAATGACTTCTCGCTCTACGACCATGTGCTCGATACTAGCGTAATGGTCGGCGCCATTCCCGACGTATACGGCTGGACCGGCGGTCCTGTGTCGCGCAAGACCTACCTCACCATGGCATGTGGCGCTCAGGATGGTGGTCACGCTCAGCATGGGCCTGGCGTAGCCGCGCAGGAGATGACGAAGTGGTTCGATACCAACTACCACTACATGGTGCCGGAATTTCAACAGCATCAAATCCTTAGGTATTCCTCTCGAAAGCCGATCGAGGAGTATGAGGAGGCAAAAAGTCTCGGCTCCCAGGGTCCCGTCCTGGTTGGCCCAGTCACTTTCCTGAAGCTCGGCAAAAGCTCAAATCCAGCATTCAATCCGTTGTCGTTGCTCGATCGGCTCCTCCCAGTCTATGTCGATGTTCTCCGCGAACTAGCCTCGCGCGGTGCTGAATGGGTTCAGCTCGATGAGCCATTCCTAGTGATGGACCTGGATGAGGCATTTCGGGCGGCTGTCCGCCGGGCCTATGCTCATTTCGCAAAGGCCGTGCCGGCGCTTAAAATCATGCTGGCCACTTATTTCGGGGCCATCGGCGACAATCTTGAAACAACCTTGGCCTTGCCCGTTGCCGGGCTTCATTTGGACCTGGTTCGGGCGCCCGAGCAGTTGGACACAATTGTGGCCACCGCCCGTAGAGATCTCGTGGTCTCGTTAGGCGTCGTCGATGGGCGCAACGTGTGGCGCTCCAATCTTCCGTCGCTGCTCCGCCACTTGCCCCTCTGGTCAAAAACCTGGGCAGGGACTGTGTTCAGGTTGCTCCCTCCTGCTCGCTGCTTCATGTTCGATCGACATTGAGCTAGAGACCGATCTCGATCCCAATCTGAAGACGTGGCTGGCGTTCTCAGTTCAGAAGATCAAGGAACTTTCGATATTGGGCAAAGCGCTGGCCGGCCATGCTGTCGAGGTGGCCGATTCACTTGCGTTCTCGGAGGACGCCGCCGTCACGCGCGCAACATCCCCCACGATCCACAACGCGAACATCGCCGGACGAATGGCCGCGATCGACGATAGCATGCGTCGCAGTCGCAGCGCATTCACCCAGCGCGCCCACGTCCAGCGCGCCGCGTTCGCATTGCCGATGTTTCCAACGACAACCATAGGATCCTTCCCGCAAATGACCGACGTCCGGAATGCGCGTGCGGCTCATGCACGGGGAGCGCTGAATGACACGCAGTACGAGCACCTTCTGAAAGCGGAGACAGCCCGTACCGTGCAGCGGCGGGAAGATATCGGCCTGGACGTGCTCGTCCACGGTGAGTTCGAGCGCAATGACATGGTTCAATACTTTGGCGAGCAGCTGTTGGGCTTCGCTTTCACCAAGCACGGCTGGGTTCAGTCTTATGGCTCGCGGTACGTTCGTCCGCCTATTCTGTTCGGAGATGTCTCCCGGCCGAAGCCCATGACCGTTGAGTGGTGGCGCTATGCGCAGTCTCTGACCAAAAAACCCGTCAAAGCTATGCTGACCGGACCGGTGACGATCCTGAACTGTTCGTTCGTCCGTGACGACATCCCGCGGAGCGAGACATGCCGACAGATCGCTCTCGCGATCCGGGATGAGGTCATCGAGCTTGAGGCAGCCGGAGCGAGCATGATCCAGATCGATGAGGCTGCGTTGCGCGAGGGATCGCCGCTACGCAAATCGCAGTGGAAGAACTAGCTCGATTGGGCAGTGGACAGCTTCCGCGTTTGCTCCTCGGCGGTCGACGACCGAACTCAGATCCATACCCACATGTGCTATTCCGAGTTCAACGAAATCATCGATGCGATCGCAGCAATGGATGCCGACGTGATTTCAATTGAGACCTCGCGTTCTAAAATGGAATTGCTCGATGCCTTCCAGAGCTAGAAATATCCCAATGAGATCGGGCACGGCTTCTATGACATTCATTCACCGCGCATTGCCGCAGCGGCGGAGATCAAGCAGCTGATTATGTTGGCGCGGCAGCGAGTTTCCGATCGGCAGCTCTGGATCAATCCCGACTGCGGACTTGAAACGCGAAGGTGGGAGGAGGTGCGTCCCGTGCTCGTCAATATGGTGTCCGCCGCACGCAAGTTGCGGGCTGAGTCATGGTGGTGCGGAGCGTTTGGTCAACGCGTTTGTGAATACGCTTTGGGAGCTTGTGACGCCCGCGGGCTCCCAAGGATTCCAGCGCCCGGCAATGCCAGCGGGCGTTGGCGGAGACGGTAGCATACAGCTGGCGACAAGCTCGAGTCTCGATCCGACGGCCGACAGCATGCCGGCGATGCCGATCAGGTGACATGTTCCGTTGTCATTAACGCTGGACGCGAACCGCAGCCCGACTGTTTCATTTATCCATCGCGTGGATGCGTGCCATCACAACAATCAATTTTACCGCCCTTGCGGAATGTCATACGAAATTGGCGGCTTGGCACGATGCTCGGGAAAGGTAATCGAGCGCCGTTGGTGTTTGGCGGTGCCAAATGCTGCTGCGCCACGCAAACGGTGGCTTGAGTTTCAGGGCACGGCACCGAAACCGCTTGCGCGAAGGATCCCAGCTTGAGCAAGGCACTGCCTTGCCAACCGGACAGCGGGCGAGTGGTGGTCAAGTCCTGAGGTTTTCCCACAGGAGTGGAAGGCAAGCGGCTCCAGATTTCGTGCGGAGCGATATCCGCTCCTCGTTGCTTGACGGCGAATGCCCTCGCCGTAAATCGATCGCCGGTAGTCCTCCCTACCGACGAAAGCTGGTGCGATTCATAAAGCGGCGTCGCTCCAGCGTGACTTTCGCCCGGCCTCCCGAGGAGGCCGGGCTTTTTTGTGCCTTCACGAGATCAGTCATTGGCCTCATTGCAGGGCGCCGGGTTGTTGTCGCATCTGCGACGCCAACGTATGAGGCCGGTGCGTTGACCTATCTTCTATAGAAGGCTTTGGTGTGGTGTTCGTACGCCTGGGTAGTCTCGGATACTCGATCTTAGGCAGCCCGCCCGGTCAGCGAATTTAGAAACGCTACGATATCGTTCTCTTCCTCATCGCTAAGCTTGGCGCCGAGCTGGACTTCACTCATCAGGGCAACAGGTTGATTCCAAACCTGGCCCGAATGGAAGTAAGGGGCTCGCAAGGCGACGTTCCGCAACGGCGCCGCGCGGAAGACATATTCGTCGATGTCACCGGCAATGGCAACAAGACCCGAATGGTGCCGGTGCTGCAAAAACGTGTTGGCGCTGATCCACGAATATGTCGGGATGTGCCCGCATACGCTGCCGCCGGAAGGACCGATCTTCGTCGGCGCGCGCGGCGGTCCGTTGAGCCCGGGCATCATCCAGCTCGCGATGGAACGGCTGCGCGGCGCGCTTGGACTGCCCGACAGCGCCACGCCGCACGCGCTGCGGCATTCTTTCGCCACGCATCTGCTGTCGCGCGGCGGCGATCTACGCGCGATCCAGGAATTGCTCGGCCACTCCTCGCTCTCGACAACGCAGATCTACAGCGGCATCGATTCCGAGCGGCTGCTGGAAGTCTATGCGAGCGCGCATCCCCGGCGCTGACACACTGACGTCACAACTTGCTTGCCTCTTGCGTAGGCCGCGCGGTTCGGTCAAGGGTGGGGCATCGGGGCAGGAGGGGAAATCATGAGCGCACATGAAAGCATGGAGCATGCCGAGCATGCCGAGCACGCATCCGGCGAGAACAGGAAGATCGCCCTTCTGATCGCCGTGCTGGCACTGTTCCTGGCAATCTCGGAAATGCTCGGCAAGGGCGCCCAGACCGAATCGATCAGCAAGAACGTCGAGGCCTCGAATTTCTGGGCCTTCTTCCAGGCCAAGAACGCCCGCCGCACCGTGGTGCAGACCGCGGCCGAGGGAGCCAAGCTGATCACCACGCCAGACGATGCCACCAAGGCCGCGGTACAGAAGCAGATCGAGGACTGGCAGAAGACCGCGGCGCGCTACCGGTCCGAGCCCGAGACCGGCGAAGGCACCGAGCAGCTCGCCGAGAAGGCCAAGCATGCCGAGCATGAGCGCGACGAGACCACCGCGAAATATCATCACTTCGAGCTAGCCTCGGCCGTCTTCCAGATCGGCATCGTGCTGGCGTCGGCGACCATCATCACCGGCATAGTCGCGCTCGCTTATATCAGCGGCCTGCTGACGCTTGCCGGCCTCGTGATGACCATACTCGGCGCGTGGTGGCCGCATCTGCTGCATCTACACGGGTAGGGGCTTCGTACGAGGCGACAAGCTCGTCCCACAAACTCAGCTGTCATGCCCCGGCTTTGACCGGGGCATCCAGTACGCCGCGGCTTGTCCGTAACCAATTGACGTCTCTGGAATACTGGGCGGATTCAACCGGCCGTCGCAACACTTGTATGACTTACTAGGGTCTGTTTGGATTCAGGAGTCTCATCCGGGCTTGATTGTGATTCAAGCTTGGGATGCAGCGATTCGTTTTGACTGATGCCCAATGGGCGAAGATGGAGCCGCTTTGTCTCGGCAAGCCGGGCGATCCCGGCCGGAGCGGCAATAACAACCGGCTGTTTGTCGAAGCAGTGTTGTGGATCGCCCGTACGGGCAGCCCGTGGCGCGATCTGCCGCGCGCCTTCGGCAACTGGATGAGCGTGTACACGCGTTTCCGCGACTGGGCGAAGGCGGGCGTTTGGAAGCGTCTGTTCGACGCAGTCTCAGACGAGCCGGACATGGAATACGTCATGGTCGATGCCACCATCGTCAAGGTCCACCGCCACGGACAGGGCGCAAAAGGGGGACGCAAAACCAGGCCATCGGCCGCTCTAAAGGCGGTATGACCACCAAAATCCTGGCACTGACCGACGCGCTCGGCAATCTCGTGCGTTTCGTGCTGCTGCCCGGACAGCGTTTCGACACGGTCGGCGTCCCGCCGCTGATCGAAGGGCTGGCCTTCGATGCCCTGATCGCAGACAAGGCGTTCGACAGCAACGCCATCATCGCCGACCTCGACACACGCGGCGCCAAGGTCATCATCTCCCAGCACCCGCGGCGCGCAAAACCTCTCGCCATCGACCAGGAAATGTACAAATGGCGGCATCTGATCGAAAACTTCTTCTGCAAGCTCAAGGAATTCAAGCGGATCGCCATGCGTGCCGACAAAACTGACATCAGCTTCGGAGCAATGATCAACCTCACCGCCGCCGTGATAAATTCAAGATGAATCCAAACAGACCCTAGCCCATCTTATTCGCCAGAGGGCGCCTGAGAGGCTGGCGAGCGTGGTGTAAAGAGCTGATGCGGCGTAGGATTGGGTTGCTGAAGCCAACCCCATCACCTTCAACCGCGAACGCCACGCCCGCCATGACTGATGATACGATTCTGCCGTTCTCGTTTCCAGCCGTTCAGGCCAAGAAAGTCACAGCACCCTTCGATGGCGGGCGCCTGACCTCGAATGGGGGCGTGATGCTTCTGGCGATGGCCGAGCGGCGTCTCGGTTTGGCGGTCAAATTGGCGCGGGTGTTCCCGGATCCGAGCGATCCTTCAATGTCTTACCGGAAATGCTGATGCACAGAGCGACTTCGGCGGTCTCACAGAACGCGAATCCCTAATCACGCAAAGGCACGTCGGATACGGGCCAGGCGGCTTTAAAGCCCAATACGCGGTGTTCGAAGTCGATCCGGCCGCCTTGGTGACCGCGAACCGGCCCCGTCGGCGTCCGGAAGCACTCTTGGGTCCGGCTTTTTCATCACGCGAATGGGAAGTAGGCCTGTCCACCGACATTGATTCCATTGTGGCAGGTGGAGCACCCCTTCTCCATAAACAGCGCCAAGCCTGACTTCTCCTGATCGTTGAGAGCATGTGTATTGCCCTCCAGATACTGATCGAATGGGACCGCAGGCGTAATGAGAGTTGCTTCAAAAGCCTCGATTGACTTTGCAAAGTTTTCGAAGGTGACCGGTCTCGCTTCGTTTGGGAAAGCGTTTTTGAACAAGTCGACATAGCTGGCCATTGAGTTCAAGGTGTCGAGCACATGATCCGGAGTCGCATTCATTTCGGCACTCGCCTGCACAGGCCGGTGGCTTGCGCCTTGAGGTCCACGGCGCGTCCGTCCCAGAATTGCGCCGTATTGAACACTGCGTTGTAGACGGTGGGGGCCCGACGTAGGCCGACCTTCCAGCCGTGACCGACGGAGGTCGGACCGGCATCGACTCCGCCGGTGGCGAGATTGTGGCACGTATTGCAGCTGATGATCTCGCTTGCCGATAGCCGCGGATCGAAGAACAGCATCTTGCTGAATCGTTTCATGCGTGATTGGATTGTTCTTTACCTCAGGAATGACTGAGGGAATCGGATGGAAGATCTCCTTGGCGGTTCTCATCAGATCATCGTCGGCGTTAGCTCCTGAGGACATCAGCAGCCCAATCACGAAAACAGATGCTTCAGCTAAAAGCCGAAGCTCCCGGATCGATTTGTTCATACCCCACTCATCAGTTCTGATTGTTAATCTAGGGAACAGTCGACAGCGATGCGAGCCCCCGTTCCCTCGACGGGCCGGCGCAGCATGCACCGGATCTTCTGACGCGAGGCTGCATCAAACTGTGCGTGTCGAGGTGCTCGCTGCCGGCGTTCGCCCACGAAGCATTCGGCCCTTATTTGATTGGCGAGTTCGCTTTGAGCTAGATCACGACGTCGTGTTGGTAGATCAGACTAGTCTTGGTGGTCGATCTGACAACAACAGGTGTGCCGCAAAAGAGTAAGCTGTCCGGTGGTCGCATCGGTGCTCCATCAAGCGATTGGGTGGCCAATACGCTCCCGCAAAGCTGATGTATCCGTCTTACACCGCTGGTCGCACTCAGCGCTCACGGTGTTACTGGACAATAGCAACTGAGATGCCAGTTGCATCTGACGTGCAAGCTGCTGATTTAGTTGTAGAAGGAGTCCGGGCGAACAAACAAAGTCGGATGTCCTGGTTTGATGACTACATTCAGTGTCCCAAATGCGACAAGCGCCAGTCCCGGTTAGACACCATCGCGCAGGGACTTTTGTGATGAGATCAAATTGCCGGCTTGCGGGCCGCACGCATGACGGCGGTAATAAGATCTGCGCACGAGACACTGAGCCGAGGCGCCCAGCGGTTCGCATCGCTCACGATTTCGCCGAGCCCTGCCGACTAAAGTCTCTCCGACTCATGTCCGGCCGCTCTAGCGCGCCGCCGCCGCGAAGTCCCGCTCGTTTGTAACAGACGAGCCCCGAGTCTGAACATGGCTTGTCTTCAATCCCACCTGAGGTTCGCTGGCATGGCAATTGCTGATCTCAAATCGGAAAGGCGCGGTTGCCCAGAGTTGGATGGTGCGACCGTCCGATTACTCGTACTCCCATTCGACACCAGCTTGAGTGGGCGGCCTGACACCTGATCTGGCCGCGTGTTGGTTGGCATAAGATAGCCATTCGGCCACTCACGGGCGAACGGCAGCTTTTGAAGTCCTGCGCGTTGATGGCAAAAAAAGCTGAACTTCTGCAGAACGAGCCGTCACTTCGTGCTCTTGCGTTGAAAGACGTCGATACAAGAGAACATGCTGGGAGCAAATCGTTACATCATGTCCGCAGATGGCCAGATCGTGAGATCTCATCGGCGTCTTACCGAGGAAGGACGTGATTGTCGAGTTGTCCGTGGCTGGTTCAAGTTGGATACGGTATCCGTGATGACTTCGATTGACGATCGCTTGAATGAGATCAGATACGTGCGGAATGACATTTGGCGCTGTCGCAGAAGGCTTCAAAGCGAGCTAAGTGATCTTGAGCGTAAGATCCTCGAAGAGCGTCTGCTTGAACGTCAGTCTGCCTTTGAACGGCTCCTAGCGACCACGTTTCCTTTTACATTGACACTGAAGCGAAATTCGGGACCTGTGCCGCGGGTCATTGAAGCGGAAATGGCATCCGCCCACAGAACGCCTGCGCCTGCGTCAGGAGCGTAGCGCTGCGGCGCCGCGGGTCGTCGCACCCCTCGCTGCCGCTGAGCTGAAAGGCATCGGTCCATAGCGTTGGTTCACCGACGTGCTGGCTGCGCGCCGTGAGCGCCGCAGTGAAATGGTTCGGGCACCCATCCAGGGGCCAGGGGAAACCGCTCGCCTCGTTCTACGACACCGCGGTCACGGTGAGTGTCGTTCATCCGACAGAGCGATCGAAGAAGCTTGAATCGGCCGTAGCGTCAGATTGTACAGAGCAGGCGAACGATATTCCAGACCAGGTGCAGCCGCATGATAAAACCCGTTCTCGCTTTTCTGTTATGTTCCGCTATCGAGTTGTTCGGGCCAAGCACGGGCGCGGTTGCGGATACAAGGCGGTACGCGTGCACGATCACCGCCGCCGATCGAGAGCCCGTCGGAGTTCGGAATGAGCGGGTCGTTCTCACGGTTCAATATGGCTGTCGGATCGCGGATGGCATCTTGGGCGGCGCGGGGATTACAGCGGTGTCGGTCAGCGAGTGGGCTGCTGACAAGGGAACATACTTGGCGTCCCTGGAATTTCACCGCGCGCTGGAGGGAGTTGCAATTGGGCAACTCTCCGAGGCGACCGGCTTCTCTAGCTTAGAAGGCGAGCAAGGAATCGCGGTCGCAGCTTCCGGCACAACAGTATTCAACTTCGCATCTGGCTCATTGGCCGCCCTTTCAGGGAAGACTCTTAAATTTACGACCAAACTCACTGGCCTGCGTAGCTTCGAGTTGGAGTTCACAGATTGGCCAGAAACTCTTCTATGGAAGTGATCCGTGTCCTACGCTGATCTCAGCAGGCGCTCGGACGCGCGAATTACTGTCAATACTCTTAGCGTCATACAATACGTGCTCCCGGCCTGTGTGCCGTCCTCCAAGACGAGCACACCCGCAACAAATTGAGCTAAATCTCCGAAGGCACTCGAGCCCGGTAGAGCGTTCAAATTGACCTCCGCCCGAGCCGATCAGCAGCTCTTTAGAGCGCTGATCAGCGTCAGGACCGAACTGGCCTCGCAGAAGGGCATCTCTTCGGCAGCGCCTGCGCGACACCGAAGCTATCCACAAGGAAAAAGCCAGCCTGATGATGAGCGCGAAGAAGAAGCTGCCCGCCCACAGTCGGCGCTCCGGCAACATTTTTACTGGTCTCGGCCTGCCGAATGCTCAGGAGCACCAACTCAAGGCAGCCCTCGTCGTACAACTGAAGCGGTTGATGGCGGAGCGGGAGATCACGCAGACCGAAGCCGCGAAGCTGGTGGGCGTGAAGCAGCCCAACCTGTCCAAGCTGCTTCGGGGCCAGTTCAGGCTGGTTTCGGTCGTAAAGCTGCTGCGTATGCTGACAGCGTTCGACCAGGACGTCGAAATAACGGTAAAGCCACATCGGAAGCGCGGCAGAGCGGGCCGGATCACGTTTATTCCGGCCGAGGAGCTGCCGAAAGGGGAGGGGGCATGACATCTAACGCGACGGCGGCCAAAAGCGCTCATGAACCCACCCTGCAGTGCCCGATCTGCAACCATGGGATTGGGCTAATCGCCGTCCCTCTTTTCACCGAGACCCGCCAGCGGTTCCAGGAACACCTGGGCGAGCAAGGACGCGGAGGTCGGCCCGAGAGACCGAAGCGCTCCAGCAGGAGCGCGAGAAGGTCAAAAGGGGTCGTGAGCAGGCCGACGCGAGGGTGTGAACCGACTGGCGGCTGAGTGCAGCCAACTCGTCGCTTCAGAAGCGAGGAAGGCGCGCAATGCAGCTTGATGGACACGGCTGATTCCACCGGGCTCCCGCTCTTTCGAAGGCGAAGATCTCGGCTTGCAAGACGGGCGGCTTCCATCCGGAGCGCAGATCGTAATTGGACATCGTTGAGCCGGATCTCCGGCTGGAGTCTTCGCCAGGCCGGGTGCCGAATGCTGTGACCTGGCGGCCAATGCCGATTCCAAAGACAAATCAGCGCCCGCACGAAGAACCCAAGCCAGCCGAGCACGGCGGAGCCAAGGACGACGTTCAGGATGGCCAACGCCCAGGCGTAGTGATGCCGAAAATTGAAGGCGATGATGGTTGGCAGAAAATACGCCGCGGCCAGCGGGATCATTCAGAGCAGTCCGACGGACATGCTCATCAAGCGGAAAGCGCGCCGTTGGCAGCGATGAGTCCAATCCCGAAATGCCGGTGCTCGGTGATGTTCAAGGTGAGCGATGTCTCCTAGGCGATATCTTTCTTCGTCCCTGACTCAACCTTTAATGCGGCGAATAACCTATCTTTGGCGGCGTCGATTTCGCGGAGAGCGCAACTGATTGTTTTGTTTCAGACAGGGCGTTAGCGGGTACGCCTGTCGGTGCCAGACAGGGTCAGGTTTCCAACAATCCGCATCCTGCCAGCTATCTAGCTCTACAGACGTGGGTTTTTGTATTGAGCCAGCGCTGGCACATTCGTTGCACACCCCTGCGCAAGAGGCGGCTGTTAGCCCTTTGCATCAACATGCAGAGGGACACGCCCCTGATGGCAGGCAGTGAGTAAAGAAGCCGATATGACCAACCGCTGGAGAGCAGGCATGACTTCACCGAGACGCGTCGTGGTCAGCGATCCCGTCGACAAATCAACAGCGTCACACACACGGCGCTCGCAAGCGCTCAGCGGAGACGAACTACAAGATCGTGGACGACCGCTGCCGCATGATCCAGAAGGCCGCGAAGTTGCGATCGGTAGGACCGGTCACGGAGATTGCACGCTGTACACCTGAACGCCGGATCGGAAATCCGTCGGTCTATCGGAAAAGCGTCGCTTCTTGATTTGAGGCGACAATCGAAAGGAAATTTGTATGAGCCGAGCAACTACCCAGAGCGTCGCTGAGATCAAGGCGCGCAACAAGCAGCTAATCGATGAGGTGTTGAAGGTCTACCCAGAGAAGACCGCCAAAAGGCGCGCCAAGCATCTCAGTGTTCACGAGGCGGGAAAGTCGGATTGTGGCGTCAAGTCGAATATCAAGTCCATTCCGGGCGTGATGACCATCCGTGGTTGCGCCTACGCAGGTTCCAAGGGCGTGGTCTGGGGACCGATCAAGGACATGATCCACATTAGCCACGGTCCGGTCGGTTGTGGTCAGTACTCATGGGGATCGCGGCGCAACTACTACGTCGGCACGACCGGCATCGACACCTTCGTGACACTGCAGTTCACCTCCGATTTCCAGGAAAAGGATATCGTGTTCGGCGGCGATAAAAAGATTACCAAACTCATCGACGAGCTCCAGGAGCTATTTCCTCTCAACAGGGGCATCACCATTCAGTCCGAATGTCCGATCGGTTTGATCGGCGACGATATCGAGGCGGTCTCGAGAGAAAAGTCAAAGGAATATGGCGGCAAAACCATCGTGCCGGTGCGGTGCGAGGGGTTTCGTGGCGTGTCACAATCGCTCGGCCATCACATCGCGAACGACGCCGTTCGAGACTGGATCTTCGACAAGAGCACCCCAGAGGCCAGCTCTACATTTGAGTCGACGCCATATGACGTTGCGATCATCGGCGACTACAACATCGGCGGCGATGCCTGGTCGTCTCGGATCCTGCTCGAAGAAATGGGCCTGCGCGTCATCGCCCAGTGGTCCGGGGATGGATCTCTCGCTGAATTGGAGGCGACGCCGAAGGCGAAGCTCAACATATTGCATTGCTATCGCTCGATGAACTACATCTCACGGCACATGGAGGAAAAATTCGGAATTCCCTGGTGCGAGTACAACTTCTTCGGGCCGTCCAAAATCGCGGAGTCGCTGCGTAAAATTGCAAGCTTCTTCGATGACAAGATCAAGGAAGGCGCCGAGCGGGTCATCGCCAAATATCAGCCGCTTGTCGATAAGGTGACCGCGAAATACCGTCCGCGGCTCGAAGGCAAGACCGTAATGCTGTTCGTCGGCGGCTTACGTCCTCGCCACGTCATCGGCGCCTACGAGGACCTCGGCATGGATGTTGTCGGCACAGGCTATGAGTTCGCCCATAACGATGACTACCAACGCACCGCTCAGCACTACGTCAAGGATGGCACGCTGATCTACGACGATGTCACTGGCTACGAATTTGAGCGATTCGTTGAACACATCCGGCCAGACCTCGTCGGCTCCGGTATCAAGGAAAAATACGTCTTTCAAAAGATGGGCGTGCCGTTCCGCCAAATGCATTCCTGGGACTACTCGGGTCCTTACCACGGCTATGACGGCTTCGCGATCTTCGCCCGCGACATGGACATGGCGATCAACTCCCCGATCTGGGGAAAGACCAAGGCACCTTGGAAGGACGCTCCGCGGCCGAGCCTCATGGCGGCGGAATAGGAAAGCCGGCGCCTGGACCCTTTCTTCCGCGGAGGAGGGGAGGGGCAGGAGAACGAACACAAGAACCTAAAGAGTGCCATGATGACACAGAACGCCGAACACATACTCGACCACTCTGAGCTTTTCCAGGGAGACGAATACCAGCAGATGCTGGCCAACAAGAAGGCGCTATTTGAGAATCCGCACGATCCCGCCGAAGTCGACCGCATCAGAGAATGGTCCAAGACGCCCGAATACCGCGAAAAGAACTTCGCCCGGGAGGCGCTAACCGTTAATCCGGCGAAGGCTTGCCAGCCGCTCGGTGCGGTGTTCGCCGCGCTCGGGTTCGAGCGCACACTGCCGTTCGTCCACGGCTCCCAAGGCTGCGTCGCGTATTATCGCAGCCATTTGTCACGGCATTTCAAGGAGCCGACCTCGTGCGTCTCCTCGTCCATGACGGAAGACGCGGCCGTGTTCGGGGGGCTCAACAACCTGACCGACGGGCTTGCCAACAGCTATAACATGTACAGACCGAAGATGATCGCGGTCGCCACGACCTGCATGGCGGAAGTCATCGGGGACGATCTCAACGCCTTCATCAAAACATCCAAGGAAAAGGGTTCAGTCCCCGCGGACTACGACGTACCATTCGCTCACACTCCTGCATTCGTCGGCAGCCACGTTACCGGCTACGACAACGCGCTCAAGGGCATCCTCGAGCATTTCTGGGATGGCAAAGCCGGGACGGCGCCAAAACTCCAGCGCAAGGCGAACGGTACGATCAACTTGATCGGCGGATTCGACGGCTACACTGTCGGCAACATCCGTGAGATGAAGCGCATCTTCGAGCTGATGGGGATCGGCTACACGATCCTCGCGGATAACAGCGACGTGTTCGACACCCCCACGGATGGCGAGTTCCGAATGTACGATGGCGGCACCACACTAGAGGATGCAGCGAACGCAGTCCACGCGAAGGCAACGATTTCCATGCAGCAATATTGCACGGAGAAGACGTTAGCCTTCGTCAAGGGGCACGACCAGGAGGTCGTCGCCTTCAATCACCCGCTGGGCGTCAGCGCCACAGACGATTTCCTGATGACGCTGTCGCGTATTACCAACAAGGCAATTCCAAATGCGCTGGAGCAGGAGCGCGGACGTCTGGTAGACGCAATGGCTGACTCTAGCGCGCACGTTCACGGCAAGAAGTTCGCGATCTACGGCGATCCCGACCTCTGCTATGGCCTGGCCGCATTCTTGTTGGAGCTCGGCGCTGAGCCGATCCACGTGCTCTCGACCAATGGGAGTAAGGCCTGGGAGCAGAAGATGCAGGCACTGTTCGCGAGTTCGCCGTTCGGTAAGAACTGTCGCGCCTTTCCGGGCAAGGATCTCTGGCACATGCGTTCGCTTCTGTTCACAGAACCCGTCGATTTCCTGATCGGTAACACCTATGGCAAGTATCTCGAGCGTGACACTGGAACGCCGCTAATCCGCATCGGGTTTCCCATCTTCGATCGCCATCATCACCATCGTTATCCAGTGTGGGGCTATCAGGGTAGCATGAATGTGCTGGTCAAGATTCTCGATAAGATCTTTGATGAGCTCGATAGAAAAACCAGCTCGGTTGGCAAGACAGACTACAGCTTCGACATCATACGCTAACGCGAGCGCCCCGCCTCATCGTCCGCAGGAACAGCGGCGCTGTGGCGGGGATCACATGTTATCCGCCGGCCATCCTCTTGGTCTGTGCGGTGTGTTGACATCCCTGAAAGAGACACCATGAGTTCGCTTCCCACGATCATACAGGACGTCTTTAACGAACCGGGCTGCCCCAGGAACGCGAGCAAGTCGAAGGTCGAGCGCAAGAATGGATGCACCAAGCAGTTGAAGCCGGGCGGCGCCGCCGGCGGGTGTGCCTTCGATGGCGCCAAAATCGCACTGCAGCCCTTCACCGATGTCGCCCATCTTGTGCATGGTCCAATTGCCTGTGAGGGCAATTCCTGGGACAATCGCGGTTCCGCCTCCTCCGGCTCTGATCTGTGGCGCAGAAGCTTCACCACTGACATGAGCGAGACCGACGTCGTGTTCGGCGGCGAGAAGCGGCTGTACAGGGCAGTCAAGGAGATCACAGAGAAATACGATCCACAGGCCATCTTCGTCTACCAGACGTGCGTGCCCGCGATGATCGGCGACGACATCGATATGGTCTGCAAGGCGGCCTCCGCCAAATTCGGCAAACCCGTCATTCCCATCAATTCACCGGGATTTGTGGGGTCGAAGAACCTGGGTAACAAGCTCGCGGGCGAAGCACTGCTGGAGCACGTCGTCGGTACCGGAGAGCCGGATTACACCACGCCGTACGACATCAACATCATCGGCGAATACAACCTGTCCGGCGAGCTCTGGCAGGTCAAGCCGCTGCTTGATGAGCTCGGAATCCGGATCCTTTCGTGCATCTCAGGGGACGGCAAGTATCGCGAGGTCGCTTGTTCGCACCGAGCCAAAGCCGCGATGATGGTCTGTTCAAGAGCGATGATCAACGTCGCACGCAAGATGAGGCAGCGCTACGGCATCCCGTTTTTTGAAGGCTCGTTCTACGGTATTGAGGATTCCAGCGATTCACTGCGCCAGATTGCGCGCATGCTGATCGAACGTGGCGCGCCGGCTGAGCTGATGGAACGAACGCAAGCCCTGATCGCACGCGAAGAGACCAAAGCCTGGACTGCGATCGAACGTTTCAAGCCGCGCTTTGCCGGCAAGAGGGTCGTTCTCATCACCGGTGGCGTGAAGTCCTGGTCGATGGTGGCCGCTTTGCAGGAGGCCGGGCTCGAAATCGTAGGCACGTCCGTGAAGAAATCGACCGAGAAGGACAAGGAACGCATCAAGGAATTAATGGGCCAGCACGCCCACATGATCGAGGACATGTCACCTCACGAGATCTACAAGATGCTAAAGGACGCAAAAGCCGACATCATGCTCTCGGGCGGCAAGTCGCAATTCGTTGCACTAAAGGTGGCGACGCCATGGCTCGATATCAACCAGGAGCGCTGCCACGCCTATATGGGCTATGTCGGGATTGTCAAGCTCATGGAGGAGATCGAGAAAGCGCTCTACAATCCGATATGGGATCAGCTCCGCCAAGCCGCGCCCTGGGATGAGCTCGATTGGAAGCGTCAGGCAAAGACGGTTGCGCAGATGCATGCGCAAGCCGTTGATCCAGTTCGGGGCGCGAACACGAACGGCGTCAAGACGATAAGTTGTTCCAACAAAACTGAGATCGGCGATGGTGAGAGCGCGATTGCGGCGCATGGCCCGAACGTCGTCGAGCCCGCCAAGCCGTGCACCGAGTCCACCGCAAGGAGCCTTGCTTGTAAGGACATTTGTTCCGATCTCCAGCCCCCAGCGCTGCAGGCGGCTGAGTAGGAGAACGACATGGCGATCGTCACTGCCTCGAAGAAAGCCTGTTCGGTCAATCCGCTCAAGATGAGCCAGCCGATCGGCGGCTCATTTGCCTTCATGGGCCTGCGCGGCGCGATGCCGCTTTTGCACGGCCCGCAAGGTTGCGCCTCGTTCGGGCTGACGCTGTTCGTGCGCCATTTCAATGAAGCCGTGCCGATGCAGACGACCGCCATGAGCGAGGTTGCCACCGTGCTCGGCGGTCACGAGAATCTCGAACAGGCGATCCTCAACATCTACAATCGCGTCAAGCCCGAGATCATTGGTATCAATTCGACTGGCGTCACCGAGACCAACGGCGATGACGTCGAGGCCTTCATCCGGTTGATCCGTCAGAAGCATCCGCAGCTCGAAAAGCTTCCCCTTGTCTACGTCTCGACGCCGGATTTCAAGGATGCCTTTCAGGATGGCTGGGGCAAAACAGTGGCGCGGATGATCGAGGTGCTCGTGGCTCCCCTCGACGCAGGCGGACCGCGCGATGGCTCCCGCGTCAATGTGCTACCTGGCTGCCATCTCACGCCCGGCGATCTCGACGAGCTTCGCACGATCTTTGAGGATTTTGGGCTCAAGCCCTCCTTCCTGCCGGACGTTGCCGGTTCGCTGGATGGCCACATCCCCGACCAATTCACGCCGACCACGATCGGGGGCATTGGAGTGGACGAGATCGCGACCATGGGGCAGGCGGCCTGGACGATCGCGATCGGCGCGCAAATGCACCGTGCGGCCGAGATCATGCAGGCGCGGACAGGCGCGCCGTTCCGTCTGTTCGAGCGGCTCTGCGGCCTTATTCCAAATGACGAATTCATCGCGTTTCTGAGCGAGATCAGCGGCCGGTCGGTGCCCTCGAAATATCGCCGGCAGCGTGGACAGCTGGCAGACGCCATGCTGGATGCCCATTTTCATATCGGCGGCCGCAAGCTCGCGATCGGCGCCGAGCCGGACTTGTTATTCGATCTCTCCAGCTTCCTCCACGAGATGGGGGCGCAGGTAACGGCTGTGGTGACGACGACGAACTCACCGGTGCTTCAGCGGGTCAGGACCGAGGACGTCCTGATCGGCGATCTGGAGGATCTTGAAGAGCTTGCCAGGTCACGTGACTGCGACCTCTTGATGTCGCATTCGCATGGTCGCCAGGCCGCTTCGCGACTCAATGTTCCGTTCCTCCGGGTGGGCTTTCCGATGTTCGATCGCCTTGGCGCTGGGCACCTCACGACCGTTGGCTATCGCGGCACGCGCGATCTGATCTTTGATATCGCCAATCTGATCATCACCGACCGCGAAACCAACCATGGGCCGACGCCCGACACCTGGCCATCAGCTGCGGTGACCTGCAGGTCCATCCGCCCCAGTTGCATTGAGCAGGGAGAGAAAAAACACGGATGAAAGTTGCATTCGCCACTCAGGACTTGAAGCACGTCGATGCGCACTTCGGCTGGGCCAAGAACATCGCGATCTACGAAGTCGGCCCGGACGGGCATCGGTTTATTGAGGCAGTTCAGTTCAGCGGTGATCTCACCGAAGACGGCAATGAGGATAAGCTGGCGCCGAAGATCGACGCGATCAGGGACTGCGCAATCCTCTATGTTGCGGCGATCGGCGGCTCGGGTGCTGCGCGAGTCGTCGCGAGCAACATCCATCCGATGAAGGTGCTGCAACCAGAGCCCATCGACGACCTTTGCGTCAAACTCGAAGCCGTGCTGAAGGGGTCGCCGCCGCCCTGGCTACGGAAGCTGCTCACTAAAAGCCCGGAACGTACGGTGGATTTCGAATCCTGAAGGAAAGAGGATGCCCGATCAGTCTGAAATCACTCCAGCCGCCGCCGCGGCGGAGCGGCCATTTCTCAAAGAGCTCATCAAGATCTGGCGCGCCCAGGACACCCACGGCGCCTGGGAGGGCACGAAGGACCTCGACCTGCTAGAACCCTACATTCTCGATAAGCGCAAGCGCCGCGCGCTGCCGATCGTCGGCAATCCCGACCCCGACACGACATGGCGACTGCAGTTGTTCTTTGACGCCATTGCGCTCTCGATCGAGAAGGCGACGGGTGTGATGATCTCGCCAATGCTGAAGATGCATCATGAAGGGTTCGGCCGGATCGTGCTGATTGGGGGCCGGCTCGTTGTCGTGAGTAAGCAGCTACGGGACGTGCATCGCTTTGGTTTCAACAACCTCTCTCATCTTGCCGAGCAAGGCGACAAAATCGTCAGCAGTGGTGTTGAGATGATCCGCGAGTTCCCGGAAGTGGCGAATTATTGAGGCAAGTATGAGCGATGTTGAAAGCCTGAAAGCGGAAATAAAGAAGCTGTCGGCCAAAGCGACCCAGGCCAAGATGGACCTCCACGACCTCTCCGAGGATCTGCCTGTCAACTGGACCGCGATCCTGAGCGTGGCGCAGAAGGCCCACGACGCCTTCAGCGAGCTCGAAAGCAAGCGCCAAGATCTCCAGGCACTACACAAAGGATAACGGACCTCAAGCCATGTCATTCAGGACCCGCGACGGCCGCGATTGGAGGCCGGACTACCTGGTTTGGATCGATCCAAACAAGTGCATCGGCTGCGGCCGCTGCTACAAGGTCTGCGGCCGCGAGGTCATGACGCTGAAGGGCCTGAGCGAGGATGGCGAGATGATCGATCTCGATGAGGACGACGATGAGGTCGAAAAGAAGGTCATGATGATGAAGGACGAGGGGGCCTGCATCGGCTGCAGCGCCTGCGCCCGGGTCTGCCCGACAAACTGTCAGACCCACGCGCCAGCTGCTTGAACCGACGTTTCTCTCGCTATGAACAGGGGTGGTTTGTCAGAGACAAACGTAGCGGGAGATCCGGCATCGAGCGACGACATGTACGGCGCGAAGCCTTGAACCCCGTCGAAAGTGCGCGTCAATGCTAAGCTTGCAGTGAATCAAGGTCAAAAAAGGTGTGCCGTTGAAGTCGCGGATTGAAAGGCCAACGGCCTCGGCTCCAGATGATGATCCCTATCTATGGTTGGAACAGATCGAAGGCGGACGGGCGTTGAACTTCGTCGAGCGGCAGAATAGCAGAACGGGTGCGGGTGTTCGGCGGAGCGGCGTTCGAACGCGACCGCGATACGCTCGCAGCGATCTACGATCGTCCGGACAACATTCCGTATGTGGGACGGCGCGGCGGCTATCTCTACAATCTCTGGAAGGACGCCAACAACCCACGCGGGCTGTGGCGGCGAACCACGCTCGCGGAGTTTCGCAAATCCAATCCGGCGTGGGAGATCGTGCTGGATATCGACAAACTTGCGGCCAGCGAGGGCGAAGACTGGCTGCTGAGCTTGATCAGCTCGCTGCCGGGACACTCGCGGGCGATCCTGAGCTTCTCGCGGGGCGGCAGCGACGCCGTCACCTTGCGTGAATTCGACGCGGATACCAAGAGCTTTGTCGCCGACGGCTTTACGCTGCCGGAAGCCAAGGGCGGCGTCGATTGGCTCGATCCGGACACGCTGCTGCTGTCGAGCGCGCACGGCGAGGGCATGGTGACGACATCAGGCTATGCACGAACCGTTCGCCTGTGGCGGCGTGGCGAGAGCGTGGATCAAGCGCAGATCATCCTCCAGACCGCGGCCGATCATATGGGGATCTTCGGCAGCGTGGACGATACCGGCGCGAAGCCGCGCGCCTGGATCATCGACCAGATCGACTTTTTCAATTACGGCATCTGGCTGCGCGACGAAGCCGGCACCACGACGAAGCTCGACCTGCCGACCGGCATCTGGATGCAGGCGCATGGCGACTGGTTTGCGATGAAACTGCGCACAGACTGGCCGGTCGAAGGACGAACCTATGCCGCCGACGCCCTGCTCGGCATCTCGCTCTCATCGTTCCTCGCCGGCAGCCGCGACTTCACTTCTCTGTTCGAGCCCGGACCGCGGCGAGCGCTACAGGGTTTTTTCTGGGCCGCGGGCAAGCTGGTGCTGTCGATCCTCGACGAGCTGAAGCCGCGATTCGAGATCCGCACGCCATCCGCCGCGGGCTGGAGCCGCGAGACGCTCGGCGGTCTTCCCGAGATCGGCGTCGTCGATGTCTGGCCGCTCGATCGCCATTCGTCCGAGAGCAATGGCGACCTGCTCGCCAATGTGCAGGACCCGCTGACGCCGCCGTCGCTCTTGCTGATCGAGCGCGGCGTCGAAAGTCCGACGGTCTTGAAGCAGGCGCCGAGAACGTTCAACGCCGACGGCCTCGTGGTGTCGCAGCACGAGGCGATCTCGGTCGACGGCGAGCGCATTCCCTATGTACAGACCGGCCCGGCGGGCGAGACCGGCGATGCGCCGGTCTATATGAGCGCCTATGGCGGCTTCGGTCTCGCGGTGAAGCCGCACTACGATTCGTCGCTTGGCAAGCTCTGGCTGGAGCGCGGCGGCACCATCGTGCAGGCGAATCTGCGCGGCGGCGGCGAGTTCGGCACGCGCTGGCACGATGCCGGTCGTTTCGCCGGCAAGAAATTGTCGCATGATGATTTCGCAGCCGTTGCCGCCGATCTCGTGCGCCGCGGCGTGACGCAGCCAAGGCGCATCGCCGCGCAAGGCGGATCGAACGGCGGCATCCTCATCACCAACATGCTGACGCGATACCCTGAGCGCTTCGGCGCGCTGTTCTGCACCATCCCGCTGATCGACATGCGCCGCTACACCAAGCTGCTCGCGGGCGCGAGCTGGATCGCGGAATATGGCGATCCCGACAAGCCCGAGGAATGGGAGTGGCTGAAGACCTACTCCGCCTATCACAATGCAAAACCAGGTCAGCCCTACCCGCCGATCCTGATCGCTACCACACGACGCGACGACCGCGTCCATCCCGGCCACGCGCGCAAGATGGCGGCGAAGCTGCAGGCGATGGGCTACGAGGCCTGGTTCTACGAGCCGGCCGCCGGCGGCCACGGCTACGGCAAGGACAACAAGGAGCGCGCCGGCTTCCAGGTGCTCGGCTTTGAATTTCTGAAGAGCAAGATTGGCTGGCAGGACGGGGAGGCGTCACCGAGCTAACGCAATTGCCAAATGACATTCGTACGATATCGACCAGGGCGAGGGCGATCTGACCGACGTCCAGTCCTCCCGCACGACCGATTCGAGATCCTGGCGCTTGAACCAACGCATGGTGGAGTTAGTGTCTCGCCGGGACTTTGATAAGGACGGTTTCTCTTCACCAACTCTATGACCTCACTTGCGTGCTGAATCTCATCCCGGTGCTGCGCGTGATCTTCCAGGACTGTGACTGGACTGCGTCTTGTCTGCCCTTTAGAATGTATCCTCACAAAGGCTCGCCATTCAAAGTTCGAACCACCATTTGTAATTTGCGCAGACGCTCAATTCGGCTACTGGATTATCTTCCAGCGGCGGCAGCCGCGGTCGCACTTTCCTTAGGAAGCAGGAACACCGAGTAGGAGGAGCGCAATCAGACCAGCAGAGCGAGCGAGGCTCATACTCACAGCTATTTGCCGGTTCCGGACCCCGGCTTACGGCCGCGATCATCCAAACGTCAGGTGCGATCGTCATGATGGACGGGACACAAAACGCCACGGCTCGAAGCGCACAACCCGCGTCTGATGTCTGACATCGAACGAGACCGCCAGCTACAAACGCGCCGTCGTGTTGAGCCGCCGAGGGATTTTAGACCGGATCAGGTGCGTGATGTTCGTTGCTGGCGTTGGCACGGCCATTGCTGCTGGGATTGAGCACGGTGTCAGGGGGAGTGGATGCAGACGCGCTCTCTCGTTCATTGAACTCGTGCCCCGTTTCTTAGAGACAAACGAGCTTGCGCATACGATCGCGCGAAGGTGTGGGAATAGCTTTGGAGAACAACGTGATCCTTCGTATGGAGTCGCCAGCTCCTCCGATCAGGGTGGACAGCTGGGTACGTGGCGAGCCCCTCACCAACTTTAAGCTGGGTACGCTGTATATTGTCGAGTTTTGGGCGACTTGGTGCGGCGGATGTGGGGCGGAGATTTCCCATCTCGCGCAGCTGCAAGAGAAATACAACCATAGCGCAGTTGAGGTCATTGCAGTTGCAGCTTCCGAGCGAGGCTCAACGGCCGAGGAGGCGCGAACAAGCTTGGACGCGTGGTTGACCGAGAAAGGCTCCAAGCTGAAATTTCGGATCGCGTTCGATTACGCCGGAAAAATGAAGGAGCTCTGGATGGCGCCCAGTTTTTCTACCACTATCCCCACCTCATTCGTCATCGACCGCGACGGTCACGTCGCCTTTATCGGTCACCCGATGCAACTGAATGACGTGTTTTCAAAAATCGTAAATGGCACTTGGCGCACCAGCGATGAAGCCAAAGCCGCGGATGCGGAGCGAATCGCTAAAGCAGAATCTAAAATGCGCGAGAAAGCCCGGATGCAAGCGTTCTGGGGCAAACTTGGACCGGCGCTGAAGGCGCAGGATTCGTCGACGACGCTTTCGGCCGCTAAAGAGGGCGTCGCAGTGATGCCGGACGACATCAACGTTCGCCTCGTTCATGCGGATCTGCTCCTGCACAAAATCCATGACATGCGGACGGGGTTACCCGTTGTGCGTCAATTGGTTGGCGATGCGATCGAAAAACAATCCGAGTTGTGGAAGGTGCAAGCGATCCGCCAACTCTCTAATCCAGCGGAGGACAACTCTGATTTCCCGCATTCTGATCGCTTTGCGATGACCAAGGAGTTGGCCGAACACATCCTCGCGCTGAACTCTCCAGAAGGCCGCGGCCGCCCCAAGTTTCTGTCCTATGTGGCGGTCGCTCAGTATTATTTCGAAAGCGGCAACAAGGATCGTGCGGTCGAGTTAGTCGAGTCGGCGGTGAAGTCGCTGGACGGTCCGAGGCCAATGGGGGCTGAAGAGAAGGCGCACTGCCTGCGACTGTTACTTAACGCCTTCGCCAAGTACGAGGATGAGGAGGCAAAGCCGTTCTCGGGGACGGAGAACGTCTTGGCCTGAATTCTTGGCCTGAATTTAAGAAAATGCGGCTCGCAGCGGACGAGCGGTGGCCCAAAACCGGGTGCCGCGGGACGCCCAAGGTGCGCCGAAGATGGCGGTGAGGCAGCTTGCCGCATGGAGAGGACGAGGACATGAACGGGTCGCAATTCGAGCGCGCAAACATCGTGGCAGAAGAGCTGTCGGCGGTCGCCTCGAAAACGACCGACCCGATGACCGATTCGATTAGTGATTCGATTCAAGAGCACAATTCGCGCCCGCCGGCCGAAGGCCTCTACGATCCGAGCCTGGAGAAGGATTCCTGCGGCGTCGGCTTCATCGCCAACATCAAGGGCAAGAAGTCGCACGCGATCGTCTCGGACGCGCTCAGCATCCTCTGCAATCTCGAGCATCGCGGCGCCGTCGGTGCCGACCCGCGCGCCGGTGACGGCGCCGGCATCCTGGTGCAGATCCCGCACGCCTTCTTCAGCCGCCAGGCGAAAGAGCTCGGCTTCGCGCTGCCGGCGCCCGGCGAATACGCCATCGGCGCGCTGTTCATGCCGCGCGACACCGCCTGGCGCAACGTCATCAAGAGCATCATCGCCGATCAGATCAAGGCGGAAGGCCTGACCCTGCTCGGCTGGCGCGACGTGCCGACCGACAATTCCTCGCTCGGCGTCACCGTGAAGCCGACCGAGCCCGACTGCATGCAGGTGTTCATCGGCCGCAACGGCACCGCCAAGACCGAGGACGATTTCGAGCGCCGGCTGTATATCCTGCGCAAGTCGATCTCGCAGG
>NZ_JBEPRF010000030.1:0-96695 GCF_040548225.1 Bradyrhizobium sp. S3.12.5 | reverse complement strand
GCCCGCCGGCCTCCCGTCCCGGCGGGTAGCTTGAATCACCAAAACGCTGATTTGTGAATCCCCAACGATTCAGTCAGATGGGCTAACGCTCTAACCCTTACGCGGTGCAGAGCCGCCAGCCTGGCGCCGGCCCATCGCCGCCGCGACGGAACCGATAATGCCGAGCCGATCCGCTCAGTGGACGCGGATGATGTGTGGACGGCCGAGATCAATCAGACCCTGCACAGCCGACAGACGATCGTCCAGGGCAGCAATGGTGAGCAACAAATTGTTGCGGCGCTCGTCGAGCAGCCCCATCTCGGCGCCGGAAAGCTTTGTGCTAGTCCGCTCCTTGTGGATGCCGTCGAGGGATTTGCGCAAGCCGGCAATCAGGCCGGCCAGTTGCTTTGCCTCTTTGGTCATCGACCGCTTCGCGACATTTTGGCGACGCGACTCCGCCTGACTTTGTCTCATCTTCATCCTCCCGTGCCCCGCTGCCCCGAGTGGATGCTTACAGCTTTGAATACACATATTACGATCGATGAAATCTGCCCGCGAAGAACTTTCTTAAATTGTACGCGCACGGAACCGGGTTAACCCAAGCAAAAGCCCGGCGCGAAGGCCGGGCTTTCATTGCTCAATGCTCGTGCTTCTGCGGGCCGCTGGGCGCGCCGCCGCCATGCGGAGCCGCATTGACGTGCGGAGCGCCGCCGCCTCCACCGGGATGCGGCATCGCAGGCGCGGCCGCACGCGGCGCCGGCATCTGCGCATGAGCGTTCATCGGCGCAGCGTGGCTGACATTCGGCTGAGCCATATGCGGCGTCACGGGCCGGGCCGCCGGCGCAGCCGACACGCGCGGCGCTTCATGTGCACGCGCCACCGGCTGCGCGTGGACTGCAGCGCGACTTGCCGCCTGCTCGTGCATCATACGCGCCTGCGCATCACGGGGATTGCGACCCTGCACCGCGGTCCGCTCGTTGACGAAACGCTGGCTCCGTTCGGCACGATTGCGATCGACGCCAACCGCAGCGTCGCGCTTTGCGATGGCCGCATCATGATGCCGCGCCGTCGCGGCATCACGGCCGGAGACCGCGACATTACCCTTAACGTTGTCGCTGGCATGCGCGTCGCGGCCTAGCGCGACCGCAGCGTCACGCGTCGCCGCGCGTCCGATGCGAGCGGCGCGCGGATCGATCGTCATCCGCGTCGCAAAGCGCTCATGCGAGGTCCAGTAGTTGTTCCAGTAGGCGTGACGGCGATACCAGGGGCGCCCCTCGTAGTAGCTCGACCAGTACGAGCTCAGCACGAAGGGGACGACGGGCACGCCGACCTCATCGGCATAGTCGGGAAGATAGACGTAGTGATTGCGGTAGAGGTATTCGAGATATTGCGACGACACCCAGCCGCGATCGTCGGAAAAGCTCACGTCGCACCAGGCATTGCCACGCAGGCAACCATGGATGTTGACGCGGGCGCCCTCGGGGACGCGGTCGACCAGCGGAAAGCCCGCCCCCGGGCCGGCGCGCAGGCCGGTCGAGACGGTGACGATGCCCGGCGCGGCCAATGCGGCCGTCGGCGCGAGCAGCAATGCGGCAACTAAAGCGGTTTTCAATCTCATGGCAAAGTCCTCCTCTGAGAGGCGGAACGCACGAACGGAACGAAGCGTTCCGCGCGCAAAGGTCGTATCAGCCAAAAGATTGAGAGGCGCGCCGCGCGCGCAGTTCAATATTCATCCGCCATTCATCGGCGGAGCACGCTTCAGTTCACCTGCAACATGAAGGCGTCGAAATACGCGGCGAGCGCCGCAAAATCATCGAGCGGCAGCACCTGTGCAACGTATTGATCGGGACGCACCACGACCATGCAGCCGGCCTTCCGATCGATGCCGCGCATCTCGAAAACGTCGTGACCACTCTTGAGGTCCGGACAAAACATCTTTTCGTAGTCGAGCAAGCCGTAGCGCCCTTTGCGCGGCAGCAGCAGCGTTGGCATCGCCTCGATCGCGAGCGCGCGATGGTCCTGCTGAAACACCGCACGCAGATCGATCACGGCGTCGATGTCGGCACCGGCTGGCGTGTATCGCCTGAGCGGCGATTCCCTGGCCTCGGCGAGGAAATTGCACAGCGCGCGAATGGCGGAGCCGGCAGCGGCCGGGTCTTCGGCGCCGGAGAACGCGTAGATGCGAAAACGGCCATCGGCCTGCACCGCGTGGCCGAGATGAACAGGCTTCGCATCCCCGAGCCGGATCACTGGCGCCGAGTGGAATCGCGTGCCGATGACGAGGCCTTGCGCGAGATGCTGATGCGAGGCCGCGCCGATGAGGATCGACGGCGTGTAATGCGTCGCCGTGCCCGCCGTGTAGCGGCCGTGCCTGACGAAATAATCCTGCGTCTTGGCGGCATCGGCGCCGCCTGCCTTGGCCGCGGAAGCGAGAATGCCCGCCCATTCGCGATCGAAGTCGATCAGCTCCTTGGCCACCGCATGCCGCTCGGCCGAGTAGGAATGCAGCAGGCTCGGCGTGCTCTGCTTGCGAAGGACGGAGGCGAGCTTCCAGCCCATATTGAAGGCGTCCTGCATCGAGACGTTCATGCCCTGCCCCGCCTTCGGGCTGTGGGTGTGACAGGCATCGCCGGCGATGAAGATGCGCGGCAAACGCGTGTTGATCTCGGTTTCCGGCACGTCGTCGAACTTGTCGGTCAGGCGCTGGCCGATCTCGTAGACCGACCACCAGGCGATCTCCTTCACCTCGAGCGTATGCGGCTTCAGGATCCGCTGTGCTTTCGCAATCACGTCGTCGGCCGTGATGTCACGGTTGGCGACGCGCTCGCCGACGTCGAGCTTTGCCAGCTCGACATAGAGGCGGACCAAGTAGCCGCCTTCGCGCGGAATAATGAGAAGGCTGCCGTCCTTCGCCGACTGGATCAGGACCTTGAAGCGGATATCAGGGAAATCGGTCACCGCCAGCACGTCCATCACGCCCCAGGCCTGGTTGGCGGAATCGCCATGCAGCTCGCGGCCGATCGACTTGCGCACCGTGCTGCGCGCGCCGTCGCAACCGACGACGTAGCGCGCCCTGATGGTTTCGACCTTGCCCTCGTTCGCAGCATCGACGCATTCGAGGCCCACCGTCACGGCATGGTCGGCTGGCCCCGCGGCCGCATCGACCTGGAGGTCGAGCAGACGCCTGCCGTAATAGGGCTCGAGCTTGGCCGGCGACCTTCGCATGATGTCGAGAAAGCCGTCATGGATGCGCGCCTGGTTGAGGATGACGTGCGGAAATTCCGACAGCCCGTCTTCGACATCCTGCACCCGGCCGCTGCGGACGATCTTCTCCGGCGCCTGCCCGTCCGGCTTCCAGAACGTCGTCTCGTTGACCCAATAGGCCTCCTTCAGCACGCGCTCGCTGAAACCGTAGGCGTGGAACATCTCCATGGTGCGGCAGGCGACGCCATCGGCCTGGCCGACCAAGAGCGGGCCCGGCTTCTGCTCGACGATGCAGGTCTTGATATCAGGGAATTGCGCGAGTTGGGCCGCGAGCGTCAGGCCCGCGGGGCCACAGCCGACGATGAGGACGTCAACCTCGTCGGGCACGGCGCCGATAGCGCCCGAGGCCTGAACGCGCGCGGCGGGATCGGCAATCTCGGGGTCGCCCGGCTGGAATCCATTGAGATGGAATTGCATGAGCACCTCTCCCGTTGACGTCTTGTCCGATATTGCTCAGTATGCTGACTATCAGTATACTTGTCAATAATAGCCCGTCGTCCCGGCTCACGGAGAATTCGGTGAAAGACAACAACGATATGCCCGGCCATCTGGCGCGGCGGTTCCAGCAGATCGCGGTCGCCGTGTTTCTGGCCGAGGTCGGCGAAGCCGGGTTCGATCTCACCCCGGTGCAGTACGCGGCCCTTGCGACCATCAAGGCCAATCCGGGGCTCGACCAGGTCACGCTCGCAGGATTGATCGCCTATGACCGGACCACCATCACCGGCGTGGTCGATCGCCTCGTACAGAAGGGCCTCACTGAGCGTCGCGCCAGTAGCCGCGACCGCCGCGCCCGCGAGCTCGAGATCACCGACGAGGGCCGCCGAACGCTGCGCAAGATCACGCCCGCGGTCGAATCCGCGCAGCAGAAAATGCTGCGCGGTCTCAGCGCGAAGGAAGGTGGGGATTTGATGCGGCTCTTGCGCAAGGCCATCGCCGCCGGCAACGAGCTTAGCCGCGCGCCCCTGCGCGAGGCCTAAAGCGCTTCCGAGCGAAGCGGGTACCGGTTCGCGTCAAGAAAACGCGACAGACAAAAAGCCATAACCCCGTAGTTTTGCCCGCATTTGTCGCAGTGCTGCGAAACGTGGAACTAACCTTCAGTTGCTACCGTCGTCTCCAATTCTGCGCTTAACGCGCGATTAACTTTGCCGGTTTGGAGCTTCGGATGTTCAGGTTCGTCATTGCCGCCGCGGTCATCGCGCTGTCTACCGGTCATGCGCTCGCGAATGGGCATGGCGGCGGCGGCGAAGCCCCTGCTGCGCCGAAGGCCGAGGCGGTGCCCGTCCCCGCGCGCTACGTTCTGACCAAGCAGGGCCCCAAGCTCGTCGATCTCAAGGGCATGACGCTCTACTTCTATGAGCGTGACACCAGCGGCAAGACGTCGAGCTGTGACGGCAAATGCGCTGAGGCCTGGATTCCGCTTGCTGCGCCCGCGAATGCCCAAGCGACCGGCGATTTCACGCCGATTACCCGCAACGACGGCAGCAAGATGTGGGCCTTCCGCTACCGTCCCCTCTACACGTCAGTGGCCGACAAGGCGCCGGGCGAAGCCAATGGCATAGCCACAACGTTGCAATGGCGCGTCGCTCGGCCAGAGGATTAGGGCCGGAACGGCGCGCGTCCGTCGCCGCCCGCGGCGGAAGCGACAAGTCAGATCGGCCGCCTCACCCGTGCCAGCTCGGCCCTGCCTCGACCCGCGCGTTCTGCCCGGGTGGCAGCACCACGACGGTCGCGTTGAGCTTCACCCGGTCGAACAGATCGATCACGTCCTCGTTGCGCATCCGGATGCAGCCCGAGGAGATCGCCTGCCCGATATATTCCGGCTGGTTGGTGCCGTGAATGCGGTAGAGCGTGTCCTTGTTGCCGACATAGAGATAGATGCCCCGCGCGCCCAGCGGATTGGCGGGACCACCGGCCACGCGCGCCGGATACGGCCCCAACCGCGCCTGGATCTCTGCCGTCGGCACCCAGTCCGGCCATTCCGCCAGACGACCGACACGCGCGACGCCCGAGAACGCCATCGCCTCTTCGCCGACCGCGACGCCGTAGCGGATCGCCTTGCCGTCGGGCAGCACGTAGTAAAGGTAGCGCGCATCGGTATCGACCAGGATCGTGCCCGGCTGCTCCTTGCGCGGATAATCGACGATGTGACGGAGATATTGCTCGGGCACGTTGGCTTGGGCGTAAGGCGTGTGCGCCAGCAACTGGCGGTCGCGCGCCGTCATGCTCGCATCCGTCGATGGCGAGAGCGTCGTCTGCATGCAGCCGCCGAGCGGCAGCAAGGCAAGCACGAACAAAGCGAGTAGAGATTTTGGCACCGCCGGCCCCCGATAGCGGATAGCAGCGCCCCCAGCCCCCGTAGATGCTGCCCAAATCGTGCTGAAAACATGGCAGCACGGAACACGTGGCCGTGTTCGGCTGCCCGGGTTCCGTCACCACAAACGGCGGAAGACCGTCGCGATGTCTCCATCGCCTCGCCTTGCTTTGGTCAAACCCGGCTGGACTCGTGCCACATCGGGCCAACCTGATTAGATTTGGGGTGAGCTCATGCAACAGATCGGCTCGCGCCAATGCGGACGACCAATCTTCAGAGGAGCTGCGATGCTCGCGACGTTGAACAGCCGGCAGATTGTCGATGAGATCGTGAAGGACACAGTCAGCAACAACGATCCGCACGACGCCGTCCAGATTTCACCCGAAATGGTGCGGGGTTCGCGCGTGAGCAGCGAGGCGGCCACGCTTGCACCCGCGTTCACGGCCCGTCCTGAGCCGAAGTTCGTGCCGGAACCCAAGATTAGTCCGAAGATTCATCCGGAGCCGAAATTCATTCCCGTCTCGAAGCCGCAAGCGGCAGCGCCCTCGGTCGACACCGCCGTGCGCGTGACGGCCAGCGATGGTCGCAGCCGGCCGAAGCGATCGACTGCTGGTAAGTGGTTGCGCGGCGCGTTCGTCACGTTCCTGTTTGCAGGTGGCAGCGCCGCTGCCACGATCGCCTGGGAGAAGCACGGCGACACCGCGACGCAGATGCTCGCGGAATGGACACCGGCTCTGGCGTCGCTGTTGTCTTCGACGTCGCTACTGCCTCCGACGCCGCAGACAGCGCCGGTCGCAGCCGCGCAGGCAGTCCCGCCCGTCGCACAGGATCAGGCCGCCGACCAGACTGCGGCAACGCCCGCAGCACCGATTGTCACGGCCGCTGCCGCGCCCGCCGCGACACAAGCCGATGCCACGCAAGCAGTGGAGTCGCAAACAGTGGAGTCAATGACGCGCGACATCGCCGCGATGGCGCAGCAGATCGAGCAGCTCAAGGCGAACATCGCCGAGTTGAAGGCCGGTCAGGAGCAGATGGTGCGCGAGATGGCGAAGCCATCAGCGCCAAAGCCGATCGCCGAAGCGAAACCGCCGGTCGATCCACGCGCGCGCGTGTCTGCGCTGCCACCGCGCGCTCCGGGGTCGATGCCGCCGCCTGTTCGCAAGCCGAAGCCGGTCGTGTCGCATACCTACATGCCGGCTTATTCGCCGCCGCTCGCACCTCCGCCGTCGCAAGCTGCCGCCGTCCCGCCGCCGGTGGCACCACCGGTCGCGACGACGCAAGCCGTTGCCGATGATGACGGACCTGTCGTGCGTCCACCGATGCCGGTGCACTAGGCCTGCATCGAACGACAACGCAAGCTGTCAGACTCGATGTGACGACGTGAATCCGTGCAACTACGGTGATACGCAGCTCGGCGCGATGAGAAAAGGCCGTCGGGATTTATGCCGCCGGCCTTCTCTTGCAGCTGCCGGTTCCCGGAGCCCGGTTCTGCTGCAATTCGATGCCTTATGATCAGGCCGACATATTTAATAAAATCTTAAAGCACTCGGATGTTGCACATCATTTCTGCGCCATAAGCACAGAGATTGCGCGCTCCGTTCATCGGATAAATATCGACTCAGTGGTATGATCGCTCTCGTTTTGAAGACTTCCGTTGAAGGCTTCGTCTGAGGATTTGGGTCGTCACACCGGGGAAATTCGGATGCCGTACTACTCCTTCGATCTCGTGGTTGGTGAAGAGTTCAAGAACCAGGGCGGAATCATCCTCGAGGACATCGAGGTCGCCTCCGATCGCGCCGTTCAATTGGCCAGCGAGCTGTCGCAGGTGAAGCCTGAGCTGCAGCGCAAGGGTTGCGCGGTGCGCGTCACCGATCGCGATCACAACGAGGTCTATCGCACGCCGCTCGATCCCGTGCCGGCCTGGCGCCGCTAGCCCGGCCGTAGCGTTTTTGAGCGAAGTGAACGTGCCGGTTCGCGTAAAGAAAACGCGTCGAAAAAGAGTGTCCAGCACCGGCGCTTCGAACCAGCTCGTCAGCGACAATCCGCCGGCGACCATTGCGCTGCGGCGCGCCGGACGCTAGCCTCCCAAAAAAACGCAGAGGACCCTAGGATGCGCACCCCTTTCCTGATAGCAGGCCTGTTGCTGATCGCGGCTCCAGCCCAAGCGGCTGACGAGCATCCGCGCTCGACCTACGTGACACTGGTCCTGCAGGCCTTTGCCGCCAAGGTTCAGTGTCCGGGCACGGACGTCGTCTATCAGGATCTGGTGCAGAAGGCGCAGCAGATGCAGCTGCCCGACGGCACCACTGAGCAGGTGCGCAAGGCGATCGCCTTCATGCATACCGGCGGCAAGATGGGCGAGAAGCAGGCCGACGACGTCATGGCCGAGGTCGCGGTGGCGACGCAAGCGACCGATCTCGACCAGCGCCGGCTGGGCATGAGCAATTGGTGCGAAAAGCAGAAGACGAGCCTTGCCGGCCTGATCCGCAGCAAGGGCGGCTAGGCACTCCCTCGCCGTTAAGCACGCCGCGACGGAACCGCCGTCGCGGCCAAGAATCGTCACAATCCTCGCCAGCATGCGGCTTCTTCGAACAGGAGACCCCCATGCGAATTGCCCATCTCGTTTTCGCCGGAGCTCTCGCGGCCGGCGCCGTGCTGACCGCCCCGGCCGTCGCGAAGAATTCCGATGCCCAGAAGGGTGAGGACAAGGCGATCTCATCGTCATCGTCCTGCAGCGCCTATCAGCAGGCGGCGGACGGCTCCTGGGAGCAGCTCCCCTGCAAGGAGACCGGCGAGCGCGCGCAGCCGCAGACGCAGCATAAGCCGATGACGCAAGGCGCCGACCAGAGCGAACACTAGGCTCCCGAGCGGGAACCGGCAGGCCTTAACCTGCTTGATCGCGGATCAGCTGTGGGCAGGACCGCGCATGATCTTCATGGCGTCCGCGATATGACGCCATTCCTTGGCCTCGTCGGCCTCGCCGCGGCCCTCGCAAGCCTGCGCCTGCTCCGCGGCCTTCGCGATCGCAGCAAAGCCATGCCGTTCCAGCATCTGCCGCGCGACGGTGTGGACCTGGACCTCGGACATCATGAGCGCTCTCCCGTTTGACGTAGCCCCGGTGCATCGCTCCCGCGCGCCCCCCGGAGTGCTGACAACGACCGAGCCGCGTGTCGCGTTCCGCTCACGCGGCCCGCAAAAACAAAGGCGGTCCGCCATGCCCGGCGGACCGCCTTCTCACCCACCCCAGATCACCCACTCAGTTTCAGTCGCGTCCCCTACGCGACCGCCACGCGCTTGCGCTCGAAATCGTTGGGCACTTCGATATCGACCTCGAGGGTCGAGACCTCGTCGCCGCGTTCGAGCCGCACGATCACCTTGGTCGGATCCAGCGTGACGTGCCTGGAGACGACGGCGAGAATTTCCTCGCGCAGCACACCGAGCAGATCGGGCTGGCCGCGCTGGCCGCGTTCATGGGCAAGCAGGATCTGCAACCGTTCGCGAGCGACGGGTGCAGACGCCTTGTTGCCACGGAGAAGCCGGAGCAGACCCATGCTCATGCAGCCCTCCGTCGTAGCAGACGATCCATAAAGCCTTTGCGCTCGGTCGGCACCTGCATCGGCACAGTGTCGCCGCACAGCCGCCGCGCCGCGTCGATATAGGCCCGCGCAGGCGCGCCTTCGGCGTTCGATAGCGTCACCGGCGTGCCGACATTGGAGGCCTTCAGCACGTCCTGGCTCTCCGGAATGATGCCGAGCAAGGGTGTTGCGAGGATCTCGAGGATGTCCTCGATGGTCAGCATCTCGCCGCGTGCGGCGCGCGAGGGATCGTAGCGGGTGATGAGAATGTGCTTCTCGACCCGCTCGCCCTTCTCGGCCCGCACCGTCTTGGAATCGAGCATGCCGATGATGCGGTCGGAATCGCGCACCGAGGAGACTTCCGGATTGGTGACGATCACGGCTTCGTCTGCAAAGCGCATCGCCATCGAGGCGCCGCGCTCGATGCCGGCCGGGCTGTCGCAGATCACCCAGTCGAAGCGACTGCGCAGGTCGTCGATGACCTTGCCGACGCCTTCCTCGGTCAGCGCGTCCTTGTCGCGGGTTTGCGAGGCCGGCAGCAGCCAGAGGTTCTCAAGCCGCTTGTCCTTGATCAGCGCCTGCGGGAGTTTCGCCACACCCTGCACCACGTTGATGAGGTCGAACACCACGCGGCGCTCGGCGCCCATCACGAGGTCGAGGTTGCGCAAGCCGACGTCGAAATCGACGACGACGACCTTGTCGCCGCGTTGCGCCAGTGCGGCGCCCAGCGCGGCGGTCGTCGTGGTCTTGCCGACCCCGCCCTTGCCTGATGTCACGACCAGTACCTTACTCATCTGAAATATCTCCTTTGCTGGTCAGTTCAGTGCTGTAATTCGCATGGTATTCCCCTGCAGCCAGGCCTGCGCCGGCTTGCCGCGCAAGGCGGCGTCGATGTCGTCCGCAGTCTGATAAAATCCATCAATCGCAAGCAGTTCGGCCTCGATCTTCTGGCAATAGATGCGCGCGCTGGTGTGACCGTTCACGCCCGCCATGGCGCGGCCACGGAGCGCGCCGTAGATGTGGATGGAACCGCCGGCGACGACCTCGGCGCCGGAGCCGACCGAGCCCAGAATGGTGACGTCGCCTTCGGGGAAGATCACGGTCTGGCCGGAGCGCACGGGGCTATCGAGCAGCAGCGAGGTCGGCTTGGTCTCGACCTTTGCCTCGGGCTTCTTGGGCGCGCTCGGCTCGATCACGCAACTGCGCCCGCCCGAAAGCAGCGGCGGCATCGACGGCGTCAGCCGCGCCTCCTCCACGCCCTCGATGCCGAGCACGCGGATATTGCGGTCCTGCAAGCTGGTGAGGAGATGACCAATGCCGGACTGGCTGAGATCGACCGAGGACAGGTCGATCACCACGGGCCGGCCGGCGAAGAAGCCCGGCGAGCGCGCGATGGTGGTGTCGATCTCCAGCAGCCAGTCCTGGATCGGAACCGTCGGCACGAACACGAAGGCCACATAGGAGCGCCCGCGCAGGCGCACCATTTGGCGTTGGACTTTTGCTACAGCCTCCATAGCGACCGACTCGTTCCCTTATTGAATAGTTAACGATGCCGCCGATATGGTTAATGGCTAGTTAATTTCTCCGTGCGGTTACGTGGGCGGGATGGCATGACGGGCACTCTCGCCGAACAGCATTTAGACGATGTGTGGCACAACTGCCCCAACGCCGTCATTGCGAGCGAAGCGAAGCAATCCAGACTGCCGCCGCTGAGAGACTCTGGATTGCTTCGCTTCGCTCGCAATGACGAGGAGAGAGCCCCTACTTCTTCACCTTGCTCGCATCCATCTTGATCGCGGAATCCAGCATCTTCGTCGAAAACGCCGTCGCCACGTCGAACGGCCTCTCCATGCCCAGATACGTCTGGACCAGCTCATAGTCCTTCTTCATCCGCTCGCCGTCGATCCAGCCGAGACCCTTGGTGGTCGTGAACTCGTCGGTCATCAGGTACTTGATGCGCTCCCACTGGCGCTCCTGGTTCTCCTTGTCGAGACCGGAGACCTGGTCGAGCAGCGCTTTCAGGCACGGCGTGACGTCGGCGACGCAGGCCGCAAAGGCCTTCTGCGAGATGCGCACGAACTCCTCGACGAGCTTCGGATTCTTCTGGAGATAGGCACCGTTGACGATCAGCGAGTTGCCGTAGGGGTTGAGGCCGATATCCTTCCAGTTGACGTAGCCGAGGTCCTGTCCGAACTCGATCACCTTCAGGTCGTGCTCGTTGTAGAAGTCGCTGATGATATCGACGGTGTGGCTCTTCAGCGCGGCGATCTTCGCGGTCGGCCCGATATTGACGAAGCTGACGGAGTCGGGCGCGAGACCGGCGGCCTTGGCAAAGGCCGGCCACATCACGCGCGAGGCGTCGCCCGGCGGATTGCCGATCTTGTGGCCGGCAAACTCCTTCGCACCGTTCACGCCGTAGCTCTTCAGCCAATAGAACGTCTGGCCGGTATTGGCGTAGATGCTCATCAGCGCGACGTCGTCGGCGCCCTTGCTCTTGGCGACCAGCATGGTGGCGAGATCGGCGATGCCAAACGGCGAGCCGCCGGAGCCAACCTTGGCGGCGGACACGCCGGAGCCCTTGCCGACCTCGATGGTGAGGTCGATGCCGGCCTTCTCGTACCAGCCCTGCGCCTTGGCGTAATAGAACGGCGAATGGTCGGCCGTCGGCGTCCAGTTCAGGATCAGGTTGACCGCCTCGCTTGCGCTCGCCGGCATTGCCGGCAAACCCAGCGTCAGAGCCACAATCGCCGCCTGCAAACGCTTCATCGCCTGTCTCCCCATTGCCGCGACCCGGCTTGTCGCTCTCCCGATGTGAGGCTACCAATGCAACAAGCCCGTCCTCAACTTGTCAACTGTTTGGTTGGAAATGCTCGCAAAACGATCCGGCGACACCGTGCCGCAGCGCCGCGACCCCGTCGCCACCCGCAAGAAACTGCTCACCGCGGCGCGGCTGGAGTTCGCCCGGCACGGTTTTGCGGGCGCCCGCGTCGACGAGATCGCGGAGCGCGCCGGCGTCAACAAGCAGCTGGTCTACCACTACTTCGGCGACAAGGACGCGCTCTACCTCGCCGTGCTCGAATGGGTCTATGAGGACATCCGCGAGCAGGAGCGCAAGCTCAATCTCGAGGGTCTGCCACCGGACAAGGCGATCCGCCGGCTGACCGAGGCCTCGTTCGATCATCTCGCGGAAAACCCCGATTTTATCGTGCTTTTGAACGACGAGAACCGCGGCGGCGCCCGCCACGTCCGCGGCTCGACACGGCTGGAGGCGATGCATTCGCCGCTGGTGAAGAGCGTCTCCCACATCCTCCACGAAGGCGTGCGCGCCGGGATGTTCCGCAAGGGGATCGACCCGCTCCAGCTCTACATCTCCATCGCGGGCCTCAGCTATTTCTTTTTCTCCAACACGCCGACGCTGTCGGCGATCTTCGGCAAGGACCTGTCGAGCCGCACCGCCCGCCGCGCCCGGCGCCGGCATGTCGCCGATCTGGTGCTGCAGTCCCTCCGGCCGTAATCAACCAACTGGTTGAAACTTGCACCAAGGCCGGTTAGGCTCGGCGTTGCGGCAGTGAGGCCCAGGCAACAGGGAGCAGACGGTGGCAGGTGACGGAGCCAGCAGTCCGGCGCGCAACTTTGCGATCATCCTGATCGTGCATCTGGCCGTGCTCGTGCTCTGGCAGGTCCTGGTCGATGCCTTCCACGTGCCGAAATTCATCCTCCCCTCGCCGCTTGCGACGGTGCAGACGCTGGGAACCGCGAGCTATGCCTGGGGCGCCAACACGCTGGTGACCGCGGTCGAGATCCTCGGCGGGTTCGCGCTCGGCGCCTTCGTCGGCGTCGCACTCGCGGTGATCTTCAGCTGGGCGCCGCTCGTGAGCCTCGTGCTGCTGCCGCTGTTCGTGACCTTGAACATGATCCCGAAGGTCGCGCTCGGGCCGCTCTTCATCGTCTGGTTCTCCTACGGCATCCTGCCGAACATCCTGATCGCCTTCAGCATCTGCTTCTTCCCGATCCTGCTCACGACCGCGCGCGGCCTGCGCGAGGTCGAGCCGGATTTGCTCGATCTCGTCAAATCGCTGCGCGGCTCGCGCTGGACGCTGTTCCGCAAGATCCAGCTGCCGGGATCGCTGCCTTACGTGTTCTCAGGCATGAAGGTAGGCGCCATCCTTGCGGTCGCCGGCGCCATCGTCGGCGAGTTCATCGCCTCCGAGCGCGGGCTCGGCTACCTCATGATCCAGGTGCAGTCGTCGCTCGACACGCCTGCGATGGTGATGGCCGTCGTGCTGCTGACCTTGCTCGGCGTCACACTCTACGGCCTGGTGCTCGCCCTCGAACGCATGTTCGTCGTCGGCGATGCCAGGCAGACCTGAAGACCAAGGACGAAATTCATGCTGCTGACCCGCCAGACGCTGCCGAAGACCATTCCTGATATTGCAGCCCTCGACGATCTCCTCTGCCGTCCGACGCAGGCGTTGATCGACGACCTCAAAAAGGTCGAAGGCGACATCATGATCCTCGGCGTCGCCGGCAAGATGGGGCCGACGCTGGCGGGGCTTGCCAAAGCCGCCGCCCCCGAACGCCGCGTCATCGGCGTCGCCCGCTTCAGCGATCCTGATGTCAAGGACTGGCTGCACGCGCGCGGCGTCGAGACGATCAATTGCGACCTGCTTGATGAGGCCGCCATCAAGGCGCTGCCGAAGGCGCCGAATATCGTGTTCATGGCCGGCCGCAAGTTCGGCGCCGAGGGCGATCTGTCGCTGACCTGGGCGATGAATGCGCATGTGCCGGCGCTGGTGGCACAGGCCTTCCCGTCGTCGCGAATCGTGGCGTTCTCGACCGGCTGCGTCTATCCCTTCGTGCCCGTCGACGGCAAGGGCTCGACCGAGGACATGGCGCCGAACCCGCCCGGCGAATACGCCCAGTCCTGCGTCGGCCGCGAGCGCATGTTCGAGTATTTTTCGCACAGATTTTCAACGCCGGGCCGCCTGTTCCGGCTCAATTACGCGATCGACATGCGCTACGGCGTGCTGCACGACATTGCGATCAAGGTGCTCAGCGGCACGCCGATCGACGTCAGCCTCGGTCACGTCAATTTCATCTGGCAGGGCGATGCGTCGGCGCAGGCGCTGCGCTGCCTGGCGCATTGCACGGCGCCGACCTCGCCGATCAATATCAGCGGCCACGAGATTCTGGCGGTGCGCGACCTCGCGCAAAAATTCGGCGCCCGCTTCGGCCGCGCGCCGGTGCTGACAGGCACGGAAGAGCCGACGGCGTGGCTGACCGACACGTCGAAAGCCGTCGAGCTGTTCGGCCTGCCCGTCGTCGATACCGAGCAGTTGATCGCCTGGACCGCCGACTGGGTCTCGCGCGCCATGCCGAGCCTCGGCAAGCCGACCAAATACGAGGTGCGCGATGGCCGCTACTGACGGGCCTCCGGTCCTCAAGCTCGGCCTGGATGATGCCATGGCCGGGCTCGTGCTCTCGACGGAAGCCCACTGGAACCAGACCGAAGAGGACTGGCGCATTTTCCTCCGCGACGGCGTTGTGTTCGGCATCCGCACCGGCGTGCTGCTGGTCGCAACGGCGGCGCTGCTGCCCTACTCCGGCAACAACGCCTGGATCAGCATGGTGCTGGTGACGGCCAGCCACCGCCGGCGCGGCCTCGCCACGCGCCTCGTCGATGCCTGCCTGGAAACCGCGCGCAAGAACGGCTTGACCAGCTGGCTTGACGCCACGCCGGACGGGGTCGCGGTGTACGGGCCGCTCGGCTTCACGCCGACGCTGCAATTGCGGCGGTTGAAGCTCACGAAGCAGACGCGGGCCGAAGCGCCACCACCTTCATCCGCGAGCATCGATGCACTTCGCGCGCGCGACCGGCGAGCCACCGGGTTCGATCGCACCGCCCTGCTGTCGGCCTTCGCACAGCGCTCCGGCTCGCGTATCGTCTCCGCGAACGGAGCCATCGCGCTGGTTCGCGACGGGCGGACCGCCCGCCACATCGGCCCGCTATTCGCCGACAATGCCGCGGCAGCGCTGGCCCTGGTGCAAACGATCGTACGCTCCGAGACCGGCCCTCTCCTGCTCGACGCCGTCGCCCCGCAGGCCGCGTTCCTCGAAGGATTGACGACCTCGGGCTGGACCATCGAGCGGCCGTTCCAGCGCATGCGGCTCGGCCCCGCCCCCGCCATGGCCGAGGAAATGCCATTCGCCGTCGCCGGCCCCGAATTCGGATAGGACACCATGCACCACAGCCAGATCAACAGCGACATCCGCAAGCTGATTGCCGAGGGCACCGTGCTGCCGGCGCATCCGCTCGCGCTCACCGCCGAGCGCCAGCTCGACAAACAGCATCAGCGCGCGCTGACGCGCTACTACATCGACGCCGGCTCCGGCGGCCTTGCGGTCGGCGTGCACACGACGCAGTTCGCGATCCGTGATGTCGGCCTGTATCGGCCGGTGCTGGAGCTCGCAGCCGAGACCGCAGCGAGCTGGACCAAGCGTCCGCTGGCGATGGTCGCGGGGCTCGCAGGTCCGACGAAGCAGGCAACTGCCGAGGCGCGCACCGCGCGCGACATCGGCTATCACGCCGGCCTGCTCAGCCTCGCCGCGATGAAGAGCGCTTCCGAGGACGAGATCATCGCGCACTGCACCGCCGTCGCGGCCGAGATTCCACTGGTCGGGTTCTACCTTCAGCCGGCGGTCGGCGGCGTCATCCTGTCGAGCCGGTTCTGGCAGCGCTTTGCCTCGATCGACAATGTGATCGCGATCAAGATCGCGCCGTTCAACCGCTACCGGACGCTCGACGTGCTGCGCGGCGTCGCAGCCGCCGGCGCGCTCGACCGCGTCGCGCTCTACACCGGCAACGACGATCACATCCTGCTCGACCTGATGCTGCCGTTCGATTTGCGCGACAGGGGCGTCACCACGCGCACTTACTTTAGGGGCGGCCTGCTCGGCCACTGGTCGGTGTGGACGGCGAGCGCCATCCAACAGTTCGAACGCTGCAAGGCGGCGCGGCACAAGGACAGCGTGCCGGCTGATCTGCTCGCGCTCGATGCCCGCGTCACCGACTGCAACAGCGCCTTCTTCGACGTCGCCAACAATTTTCACGGCTGCATCGCCGGCTGCCACGAGGTGCTGCGGCGCCAGGGCCTGATGCAGGGCCTGTGGTGCCTCGATCCGAACGAGGGCCTGAGCCCGGGCCAGACGGGCGAGATCGACCGCGTCACGCGCGAGCACGCCGACCTCAGCGACGATGCCTTCGTCGCAGCCAATGTGGATAAATGGCTGGCATGAGCTCAAAACCCTTCATCAGCCTGCAAGGCGTCCGAAAGGTCTATCGCAGCGGCGGCACGGAGTTTCTCGCGGTGTCCGACGTCACTATGGACGTGCAGGAAGGTGAGCTGGTGTCGCTGGTCGGCCCGTCGGGCTGCGGCAAGACCACGGTGATGAAGATTCTTGCGGGCCTGCACGGCGCCGACGGCGGCACAGTGACAATCGGCAACGCCAAAAGTCCGTTCGACCCGACCCGCGACATCGGCATGGTGTTCCAGCAAGCGTTGCTCCTGAAATGGCGCACCATCCTGGACAACGTTCTGCTGCCGGCCGAGATCGTCGGCCTGCCGATGAAGGCTGCGCGCGAGCGGGCACGCGACCTGCTCAAGCTGGTCGGGCTTGCCGGCTATGAGCAGAAATATCCGCGAGAGCTCTCCGGCGGCATGCAGCAGCGCACCGCGATCGCGCGCGCCTTCATCCACGATCCAAAGCTGATCCTGATGGACGAGCCGTTCGGCGCGCTGGATGCGCTGACACGTGAGCAGATGAATCTGGAGATGCTACGGATCTGGCGGGAGAGCGGCAAGACCATCATCTTCGTCACCCACTCGATCCAGGAAGCCGTGTTCCTGTCCTCGCACTGCGCCGTGCTGACCGCGGGCCCGGCGAAGATGGCCGACTACTTCCCGATCGACCTGCCCTTCCCGCGCGACCTGACGCTCAAGACCACGGATGCGTTCGGCGCGTATGCGAGGCGGATCTATGCGAAGCTGGGCTTGGGCGCGGCGTGATATTCGGTAGCCCCTCCGCCGTCATTCCGGGGCGCGACGAAGTCGCGAGCCCGGAATCCATCGGGCGGCAAGACACGCGGTGAAATGGATTCCGGGTTCGCGCCAAGAGGCGCGCCCCGGAATGACGGCGTCCTCAGCCCTTGCGCATCTTGCCGAGCAGATAGTTGTCGGCGCCGCGGATCGCTCAGGCATCGCCGACAAAGACCGATAGCGCCCGCTGCAATTCCTTGTAGGCGCGCGGTCCGATCTTGGCTGCGAGCGCCTTGTCGCTTTCTGCGGCCGCCGGCCTCAGCCGGCCCAGCAGCGCCGTTCCGGCCTCGGTCAAATAGAGCACGTAATAGCGACGGTTGATCGCCGACGCCGTGCGCCGCACCAGGCCACGAGCCTCCAGATGATCCACCAGCCTTCCGAGCCCGGCCCGCTCGATCGACAGAAGCTGCGCGACCGCGAGCTGGTTGACGCCGGGATTGGCGTCGATCACGCAGAGCACGGAAAATTGGGCGGGACTGATCTCGAACGCCGCCAACTGCCGGCTGAATTCCTTGAAGATCCAGAGCTGCGCCCGGCGAATGCTGTAGCCCAGCAGCTGCGAAAGGTCCCCGAGCGCAAGCGGTTTCACCTTAGCCGTCTTGGTGCCGGGTACCACGCGCGGTGCCGGTCGCGATGGTTTTGTCACGCGTGCCGCCCGCCGCGGTCGCGCCATCCGTTTGCCGACCCGTGCCTTGCCTGGCTGCATCGCCGCGCATCTTTCGCAAAGCCGGCATAGGCGCATCCGGCGGTATCCTCAGGGATTCGGACAGCGAGTCTAACGCAACGCAGCCGGATCGAGAAGCCGAACGCGATCCCACGCTCGCGCCCTACACCTTCTATGACAGGTTGCACGGCAATATCGCGCAATGCGTCATGTTGACACGGCAACATGGCTCGCCTAAGGATCGTGAAAGCCTGCCGTTTCGCGAGCAGGTTCAAGGGGAGCGAACGTCCGTGCCGTCATCAGGGGTGGGCGACGATCCGCGTGCCACAGCGCATCGCGGAAGAATGGTTTTGCGCGCAACCGCAACTGCGTCATGGCTCATTGCCGGCGCATGCGCATGTCTCCCGACAGCAATTCAGAAAACATCTCTGACCACGCGACGCCTCGTCAGCTCGCGGCGCGTCGGGTGCTTTCGTTCAATCATCAACGTTGAAACTGGGAGGGCATGACATGAAACGATTTTTCCTCGCCTCGACGATCGTCGCCACATGGGCCTCTCTCGGGCCGCAAGCGGCCGCACACGGGCTGCCGCCGGGCGGCGTGGCCCCGCGCTCGTCCTGCACCGCCCTCACCGGGCTCACTCTGCCGAACACGCAGATCCTGAGCGCGACGCAGAAGTCGGGCTATTGCAACGTGGTCGGCCTCATCAACAAGCGCGTTTCCACGCAGGATCCCGATCACTTCACCTACGGCATCGGCTTTGCGCTCAACCTGCCCAACACCTGGCATGGCCGCTTCGAGATGATGGGCGGCGGCGGCACCGACGGCAGCCTGCAAAGCGATCCGCAAGGTGCTGCCGGCGTCGAGCTCGGCCAGGGCTGGGCGGTGGCGGCCGATGACGGCGGCCACGAGGACAGCGCGACCAATGTCCTCGGCGGCTATCAGGACGACGACGCCAATGCCGGCGGCTCCGCGCATTTCGCGATCGATGCGCAGGCACGCCGCGACTACGGCTATAACGGCATCGAGAAGACCGCGACGACGGCCAAGCAGATCATCTCCTACTTCTACGGCCTCGACACCGTCTATTCCTACATCATGGGCTGCTCGAACGGCGGCCGCGACGCGATGGTCGCCTCGCAACGATCGCCCTGGCTGTTCGACGGCGTGATCTCGCAAAACCCCGGCTTCAACCTGCCGCAGGCGGGCCTCGCGGAGGCCTGGAACGAGCAGGTGCTCGGCACGCTTTCGACCAGCAAGGACATCAACGGCCAACCGTATATTCCCGACACGTTCCCACAGCAGGACCTTCAGGTGGCCTCGGCTGCGATCCTGAGCGCCTGCGACGCGCTCGATGGCCTCGTCGACGGCATCGTCGACAATTACCACGCCTGCACGGCCAGGAAGGTGTATCCGGCACTCGCGAGCTACACTTGCGGCACCGGCTCGCACGGCAGCACGCCGCATGGCGGCACCTGCCTCACCAGCGCCCAGGTCGATGCGCTCAAGAAGATCTACGCCGGACCGGTCAATTCGAAGGGCGAGCGACTCTATTCGAACTGGTTCTGGGATGCCGGCATCTGGACGCCGCCGACAGCGCCGGGCGCAGGCTGGCAATTCTGGAACGTCGTCACCGCGCCGGTGCCCGGTGTCAACACCGCGATCAACCTGACGCTCGGCGCCGGCGCGATCCCGATGATCTTCCAGACGCCGCCCGTGGTCACGCCCGTCAACGGACCGAACGGACAGGAAGCCTTCGTGTTCAAATTCAACTTCGACACCGACGCGCCGAAGATCTTCACGAAGACCGCGGCCTATCCGGAAAGCGCGATGGATTTCATGGCGGCGGTTGCAACCGATTTGCGTCCGTTCAGGGCGCGCGGCGGCAAGCTGATCATCTCGTCCTCGGTCAATGACGGCATCTTCTCGGGCGCCGCAATCGCCCGCTGGTACCGCAAGATGAACCAGCGCATGGACAATCACGCCACCGATTTCGCGCGGCTGTTCATGGTGCCCAACATGGCCCATTGCGGCGGCGGCGCAGCGACCACGAGCTTCGCCACCAACGAGCTCAAGGCGATCACGGACTGGGTCGAACACGGCGTCGCGCCGGAACGCATCGTCGCGGCCAATACCAACACCACCTCGCCCTACCCGGCCGGCGGCGTGTTCGATCCGCGCATTGCCCAGAACTTCCCGACCGGAGGCACGCGGCCGCTCTGCGTCTATCCCAGCATTCCCGCGTACAAGGGCAGCGGCCTGACCAGCGATGCCGCGAGCTTTGCGTGCGTCGACCCCGGCTTCAGCCGAGGCGGCGACCACGACTTCCACGACGATGACGACGGCCACGGCAACGACAGGCACTGAGCGTAGCGGCTCAGTCTCGTGTCCCGGACGCGCTGCAACGCCCCATAGCGCGTCGAAGATGCGCGTAAACGCGCTTATAGCGTTGCGGCGCAGAGCCGGGACCCGGGGGCGACGAATTCCTATGCAGCATGGGCCCCGGCTCGGCAGCGCACTGTCGAAGAGACGCTGCGCTGCGTCCGGGGCACGAGAGGAGATTAAGCGAGCTCGAAGAGAACAACGTTTGCTTCAGAGCAGCTTCGCGCTCACGAACAACGCGCGTATCGCGTTCGTCGCCTGCACCACGAGCATGGCATTGTCGGCGGCACCCTCCAGCGCGTGGACGGCATCCTCATGCAGCGAGCGGAATTCCATCCACTCGACCGATTTGAAGTTGGTGAGGAATTGATAGGCCTGGCCGACCGTCGCAATCGCCAGCGTGTCACCGTTCAGCTTGATCTTGAACGTCGTGCGCAGCGGGGTCTCGGAGCTTGCTGGATCACTCATCGGCTGGTTCTGGACGACAACGGCTTAATGAAGGGAAAACGGCAGCCCCGCCGTCCGACGAATATCAGGAATCGGTGCTGGCGCGTTGCGCGACAGTTGCCGGGCTGCTCAGGCTCGGCACCACGACTAGGCGGTTGAACTCGCCATTGTCGTAGGCCTTGAGGAAGCGATCATAGTCCTTGATCGAGACGCAACCGTTGGAATCGCCGCGCGGCCCGAGCATGTAGGTGTGGGTGAGCAGGCCGACACGGCCGAGTGCGCTGGTGCCATCCGCCGGCGTCATGCGCAGCGCGCGAACGCCGTGGAACAGCTTTTCGCGCGGCTTGAGGTCGTAGGTCGCAGGCGGGGTGGCACCGACCATGCGCTGGTCGACATGATCGGGGTCGTCCATCAGCGCGCCCATGCCCGAATGGGCCTCGATCGTGGCGCCGTTCGGCAGATACAGCGCCTTGGCTTTGATGTCATAGACCGCCGTCCGCGAATCGTAGCCGAGCGCGGCCAGATCCGGCGCCTTGCCGAACAGGCCGCTGTCGGGCGTCAGCGAGGCCAGCTTGATCTTGTCGGTGAACTTTTCGAAGAAATTGCGGTTGTCGGCCCTGGGCGTGGTGTCGGCATAAGCCTGACTGGACGCGATCTGGGCGCTGAAGTCCGCCTGAACCGGCCGCGAGCGCGGCACCGGCACGGCGTCGGCACGTTGCGCGGGCCGCCTCTCGTCAACCGCGGTCCGGTCGTCATCGGTCAAGGTCGAGCGCCAGTCATCGCCCTGGAGCTTTTGTGCGAGCATCGCCTTGGCATCGCGCAGCTTGAGCTCCACCGCATTCAGCGCCGAGCGCTCCAGCGTCCGCAGGCCGGACTGATTGCCCGACAGCGAGGTGTAGCGGTCGTTGAATGAAGTTGTATTGGCCGGCGGCAGCGCGGCGGTGACCAGCGGGGTGGAATCGCCGATATCCGCGACCCAAGCGGCGGCGCCCAGCGCCAGCGCGATGGCAGCCATAGACAGCAATATTGTCTCGGCTCGCCCAATTCGGCGGCGCGGCAAAAGCCCCTCGGCGCTTGCGCGGTCGGAAACCATCAGATCCCCAAGTCGACACCTCCGGGGGACCCAACCCCCACCCGGAGACTCTCTACCAGCTACCACATTGGGAGCCAAAAGTTAGGCATAATCGCGGCCGGCAAGCCCTCCTGAGGGTATCCAATGACCGATCCTTTCGATCTAGATCGCTTCCTCAGGGCTCAGGACCCGGTTTTTCGCGGCGTTCTGGCGGAGCTGGCCCGCGGCCGGAAGCAATCTCACTGGATGGGGCCAACTGACCGCGACAACCGCAGCGAGCAGCGTAAACCTGCGATTAACACGCGCCCCCTATTTTTCGGAGAATTTCTTTCTCTCCCCGCGCCAATTGCCGGACAGATCATGAAAATCGGTACGCTGCTGACCACCGCCATCGTCTCGCTCTCGACCGTCGGCGGCGGCCTCGCCGTCTACGTCGCCGTGACGAAGTACCAGACGATGGAGCGGATCACCGAAGCGCAAGGGCGGCTCGCGATCGTCCGCGCCGTCAGCGACATCCCGCGCTATCTCAACCCCGAGCGCGGCTTTTCCACCAACATTCTCTATGGTCCAGCCACTGTCGACCCGGCGCTGCTCGCCGAGCAGGACAGGCTGCGCAAGCAGACCGACGGCGCCCGTGACAGGATGAATGCGCTGCGCAAGGAGCTGCCTGGCCCGTTCGACGACGGCAACGCCATCGGCGGCAGCATCGACGGCATCAATTCGAAATTCACCGGCTTGCGCGACGCCATCGACAAGGCGTTGGCGGGACCGGCGGAGGCGCGCAAGGACGCCGCCAAGAAGATCGTCGCCGACAATGCCGTGCTCAACGCCGGCGTCACCGCGCTGCTCAACGAGCAGGTCCGCCGCATGGCGATTCTCAACGGTGACGCCTATCGGCAGGCCAGCTACGCCAACATCGCGATGACGCTGCGAGACGTGGGCGGCTTCAATTCCAGCCTGCACAAGAATCTCGTCGGAGGCAAGAAACCGGCGACGGACGCCGAGAAGGCCGAGATCAGCCGCTCACAGGGCCGCAACGACCAGATCGTGATGGCGCTGCAGGAGTTGCGCGGCAATCCGGCAACTCCGGCGAACGTCGCCGCTGCGCTGGAGAAGTTCAACTCGGTCTATATCGAGGAGTTCGGCCGCGAGCTCAAGCTGGTGAGGGACGGTGCGATCAGCGGCAAGTACGAACACGACATGGATACCTATTACGCCGCCACGCAGCGCGGCCTCGGCACCATCATCGAGGTCCGCGATGCGTTCTACGACAATGCCGAGCAGATCCTTTCCGGCGCGTCCGCTGCCGCGCGCACGAGCTTCGCGATCGCGCTCACAGGGCTCCTCGCCGTGCTGATCGCCAGCGCCGGCCTCATCGCGATGGTCCGCCGCCGCGTCTGCGCTCCGATCGTCAGCCTGACGACCCGGATGTCGCGGCTCGCCGACGGCGAGGTTGCTGAAGCCATCCCCGGCGCGGAGCGCTCCGACGAGATCGGAGCGATGGCCGCGGCGGTACAAGTGTTCAAGGACAACATGATCCGGGCCGACCGGCTCGCGGCCGAGAAGCAAGCCGAGAACGACGGCAAGATGCGCCGCGCCCAGGCGCTCGACGAGCTGACCCGCGCCTTCGAGGCCAAGGTCACCGAGCTCGTCGGCGGCCTGTCGCAGGCCTCCTCCACCATGGAGACGACGGCGCAGTCGATGACCTCGACGGCCGCCCAGACCAACAGCCAGGCCGCGGTGGTGGCCGCCGCCTCCGAGCAGACCTCGACCAACGTGCAGACGGTCGCAAGCGCGACCGAAGAGCTGACCTCGTCGATCGCGGAGATCGGCCGTCAGGTCGCCCAATCGACCGAGATCGCGGCCCGCGCCGTCGACAACGCCCGCCGCACCGGCGACACTGCCCGTGCGCTCGCCGAGGGCGCGCAGAAGATCGGCGACGTCGTCACGCTGATCCAGAGCATCGCCGAACAGACCAACCTGCTGGCGCTCAACGCCACCATCGAGGCCGCCCGCGCCGGCGACGCCGGCCGCGGCTTTGCCGTCGTCGCGTCCGAAGTGAAGTCGCTGGCCGGCCAGACCGCCAAGGCGACCACCGAGATCTCCGAGCAGATCACGGCGATCCAGTCCGCCAGCGACGAGACCGTCACTGCGATCCGCAACGTCGCCGACGTCATCGCCGAGATCGACCAGATCGGCACCGCGATTGCAGCCGCGATCGAGCAACAGGGTTCGGCCACCCGGGAGATATCCCGCAGCGTCCAGGAAGCCGCCCGCGGCACCCAGGAGGTCAACACCAACATATCAGGCGTGCAGCGCGCCGCCGACGACACCGGTGCGGCCGCGAGGGAAGTTCTCGGCGCGGCCGAGCAGCTCTCGACGCAGTCCCGCGATCTCGCCGGCCAGTTCGACCGCTTCCTCGGCGAAGTCAGGGCGGCGTAAGGCGCTCGCGCCTAATACGGCGGCGCCTTGCGCGCGCGCTGCGCCTTGGCCGCCTCGATCCACCAATTGAGGTCATCGGCGAAGCGCGGGAACGAGCGTTCCAGCGCCTTGCCGCCCTCGCCGATCGGCTCGCTCTCGGCTGACAGCGTCTGCGCGATCGGCCCGACGCCGATGGTGCTCGAGATCACCACCATGCCCATCTCCGACAGCGTGCCGTGCCACGCGGTCGAGGCGCGCGCGCCGGACAGGCGGCCGGCGGAATAGCTCACGATCGCAGCCGGCCGCCAGAACCACTCTTCCAGGAAGTGGTCGGTGAGGTTCTTCAGGCCGGGCTGAATGCCCCAATTATATTCGCCGGTGACGAAGACGAAGCCGTCGGCGCCGCGGATCTGTCCGGCCAGCTTCTCCAGCGCCTCGGGCGCGGTGCCCGCAGGGTGCTCCTTGTACATGCGGTCGAGCATCGGCAGGCCGATCGCCTTGGCGTCGATGAACTCGACCTCCTCGCCGCGACTGCGCAGGCGATCGATGACGAAATTCGCAAGGCGGATGCCCATGCGGTCGGACCGGTAGGAACCGTAGAGGACGAGGATGCGATTGCTCATGGCCGGCAGGCTAGCACGAAACGGCGGGACGGCCCCAACCGATTTGCCGCACTATCGTTTTCGCCCGAATTCCAGCGTCTGCGACGGCGTCTCGCCGAACTGATCGCGATAGCTGCGCGAGAAATCGCTGAGATGCCAGAAGCCGAACGCGAGCGCGACGGCCTTGACGCTGTCGGCGCCGGCAAGCAGCCGCTGCCGCACCAGCCACAGGCGGCGTAGGCGCAAATAGCGGTGCAGGCTCATGCCGCGATAGCGGCGCACGACATCGTGCAAGGTGCGGACGGACAGGCCGAGCTTGCGCGCAATCTCCTCGCTGTAGATCGGCTGCGAGAGGTCGTCGGACAACAGTGCGCGGATGTCCTGGAACAGCTTGAACTGCCGCTCGTCGTTCGGACGCCGGGTCCAGCGCGCGGGCACGACATCGGCGAATACGGCATCGACCGCACCGAGCAGGGACTCCTTCATCGCTGCCGCCTTCAGCGGCACCTCGGCTGCATCGATCGGCTCGGGCGCAGCCGCCAGCACTTCCCTGACCAGCTTCCGCAACCTATGCAGCGCCAATGGACTGGTCTCGAATATCTTGAAGCTGGAGTTCGTCTCGGGCCAGCCGCGATCCCTCACCTCGGGGTGGAACACGACCGAGGCGATTTGCCGCTGCACCTCCTCGATCGTGTTGTAGGCCGCGCCGCTGCTGCCGATGACGATGACGGCGCGGTCGCGCTGCGCGCCATTGAAGCGGATCGGGATTTCGAGGTCGTCCATCGCGAAGCCCACCGCCGTGCAATCGGCAACGAGCTGCGCGTCCACGACGCGCGGAAATGCCCGCGTCATATTCACGTCGCAGCCGGGCAATTGCAGAATGGTCTGCTCGGCCGCAATCCGTCGCACAAGCGGCGTGAACTCGAAATTCAGGCCGCGGATCGCGTTGCGAAACTCGTCGACGTCTGCAAAACGAAATATCTTGGGCGCCAGCGCTGGCGCAGCATCACTGTTGTTCATGACAAATGAAAAACCGCGCCAGGAAACGACGCGTGTCCGGCACTACGCCGGTCTGAATTCCCCCTTTCGGTTTCCCCTGAGACCGAGAGACTCATGCGAGCCTCCCTCGATCAGTTGGCGAGCGTCCAATGCAAAGGACAAGAAGGGTGTTCGCCTCCTGCCAAATTTCGATAGCGTTTCCAGTCAAGCAGGCGGTGCGCTGATACCCGGAGGGGCGGGGTCTAAATTTCAAATTAACGCCTGTGGTGCGGAATGAAGGGCATTGCTTAGTCGAATTTTATTTGAGTACAGGCCCCTGCCATGATGGCAAATTTGCCTGCTGATATTTTGGTCGAATTGGAAGAGGCGGTCGCAAGCTGCCCGCTGGACCGCTGCGCTCGCATTCTCTCCGGCATTGTGCAGTTGCTCACCGGCAGCCGCGACCGCTCTCAGGAACTGCTGTCCGGTGTGGTCGATGGCGTTCTGCTGCGACTAACGGAACGGGTTGAGGCCAGTGCGCTAATTCAGCTCAGCACGACGCTTGCCGACCTGAAGGTGGCTCCGCCGGAAACATTGCGGCGCCTTGCCTCCCATGACAACGCCGACGTGGCGTGTCCTGTGCTGCTCAGATCGCAGGCACTCTCCACGGCCGATCTTGCGGCAGTCGCGGCCTCGTGCGGCGAGCGGCACCAACGCGCGATCGCGGCGCGCGACTGCATCGAGCCTGCGGTGACCGAGGCGCTCATCAAGCGAGGCGAGCAGATCTGCCTTGTGCTGATAAATAACCCGGGAACAAAATTCTCCGAGGCAGCTTACGCCACTCTTGGTGGGGCCGACCAGGACGGCGAGATTGCGAAGGCGCTCGTGCTGCGGCCTGGCACCCCAGACTTGATCGTGCGGAAGCTGCTCTCCGCCCGCCCTGCCAAGTCAGCACCCGCCAAGCCCAACCCCTCCGCCGCTCCGCCCGCGCAAGCAGCCGCGCCGATTCCGCCAAAGCCGCCCACCCTCGCCGACTATGCGAGCGCCAGACCGGAGATCGTTGCGCTCAGCCGCGTCGGCAAGCTCAACGATTCCACCGTGAACCGCTTCGCCATCCGCGGCGAGACCGCCAATCTGTTCACCGCCCTGTCGGTGCTGTCGGGGGCTCCGATCGAGATCGTCGAGCATGTCATGAGCGATGACGATTGCGAGGGCCTGGTGATGGCCTGCCGGGCTTCGCGCCTGAACTGGACGACCACGCTCGCGATCCTCAGCAATCGAGGTGGTACGCGCCTCTCCTTCGCCCAGCGCGAACGCGCGCAACTGATTTTCGAAACGCTTCTTTTGTCGACCAGCCAATGGACAGTGCGCTGGGGGGAAATTGCAGCCAGCGCCAGCACAGGCGATCCGGGAAATCGCGGCGCGAAAATGGGGGTTAGCCGATGAAGTTCGACGGTCGCAAGGCGCTTCGCGTACGGATGGACCACAAGCAGTCCGTCAACCTGATGGGCTCGGACGGCACCTGGCGGCGCAGCTGCGTGCTGCTCGACGTGTCCCAGACTGGCGCCAAGATCGAGGTCGAAGGTACCCTCGACGTGCTGCAAGCCAAGGAGTTCTTCATGCTGCTGTCCTCGACCGGGCTCGCGTACCGGCGCTGCGAGCTGGTCTGGATCGACGGCACCATGGCCGGTGTTCATTTCATTAACGCGGACGGCAAGAAGAGACCGGCGGCGGCTCAGAATACCGCCCGGAGCAAGTAGGCTCGAAACTCCATCAACCGATTACCGCGATCGCATCGATGTTCACGGCCGTCACACTTGGCCAGCCCCTTGCGAGAGCATCAACGACATCGTGCGCATTCTCACGATCTCGGACATCTTCGACGCGTTGATCGAGCACCGGCCCTACAAGCCGACGATGCCGCGCACGGAGGCCAATCATATTCTCTGCGAGATAACCGGAAGGCTGGAGAAGGCGCTGGTCAGATCCTTCAAGGAGGTCGCACTCTCACGCTGAGCGCGCGCCAAACCAGCGGGCGGGCAACGGCGTCACGGGTGCGCCTAGTGCGTCGCCCGGTATTTGATGCGGCGCGGCATCGAGCGACAAGCCAGTCCTTCGGCGAGCAGCTTCATGTCCTCGTGCCGGCCGCTGCGGACCAGCCTGCTGAACTCTTCAGGCGTAAAAGGAAGGCTGGGATCATCATCGATCGGACGCCGCATCCGCGGACCGAAGAACCATCGAACCAGGCTAGCCAGCCGCCGCATGTCAATTCCCTCGCGCCAGCAACAAACCTTGAGTCTGCGTATTGTTCCTCCTGCACGGTAGAGATTGCAAGGGGACGTAACGAGTCCGCACGAAAAATTTCGTGAGGGAATAATCTCCTCCGGCCTTTCCGCGTCAGTCGGCGAAGCCGACGTAGCGTACGAACTCTGTGTTGCCCTCGCGATCGGAACGAACGGCATTCGCGGCAAAGTTGTCGTCGGGATAGCCCATCGCAACGCAAGTCATGATGACCTCGTCCTCGGGATTCTTTGCGACCTCGCGCATGATGTCGGAGCGCATGATGCCACATCTGCAACACCTGGCCGGTTGCCGATGCGGCGCGCGAAATCTATGCTAACCCGCAAGCAAGACCAAGAACCCCCGTAAGGACCCGATCATGGCCGCACCGCTCGATCCCGTCATCGCCCAGATCATTCCGCTGCTGCCGCTGCGCGATCCCGCGACGATGACGCCACAGAGCGCCCGCGATTCCTTGCGCGCACTGGCTGCCTCGCGCGCCGCCGTACCGCCGCCGCCCGTCGATACCGTGCAGGATATCAAGTTGAAGGGCGGCGCCGGCCCCCTGAATGCACGCGTTTATCGCGTCGGCAGCGTGCCCGCGCCGACCGTGGTGTTCTTCCACGGCGGCGGCTGGGTCGCGGGCGACCTCGAGACCCACGACCGGCAGGCGCGCAATCTCGCGATCGAGACCGGCGCGGTCGTGGTCTCCGTCGACTATCGCCGCCCGCCGGAAACGCGCTTTCCCGGCGCCTTCGAGGATGCCTTCACCGCGACCAGCGACGTGTTCAACCGCGTCGCGGAATTTGGCGACGACGCAAAGCGTCTTGGCGTTGCCGGTGACAGCGCCGGCGGCAATCTCGCGGCCGCCACAGCTATCGCCTGCCGCGATGTCGGCATCAAGCTCGCCGCACAGCTGCTGGTCTATCCCGTCACCGACGTCGTGGGCGGCTATGCCGACGCGCGCGAGAACGCGCGCTTTCCGTCGCGCGCCGAGAATGCCGAAGGCTACTTCCTCTCGCGAGCCGTCATGGAATGGTTCGCCGGCCATTATCTCGCTGATGCCAGTCACGCCACCGACTGGCGGGTCTCGCCGCTGCGTGCCGCCTCGCTCGCAGGCCTCGCGCCCGCGATCGTGACCACCGCCTGGTTCGATCCGCTGCGCGACGAGGGTGCCGCCTATGCGCGGGCGCTGGAGACCGCCGGCGTGAAGGTGAAGCATCACGAGGGCGCCGGCCTGATCCATGGCTATTTCGGCCTCGGCGACGCCTCCGAGGTCGCCCGCGCCGAAGCGCAGCGTGCACGCGCCGACTTCAAGGCGTTGCTGGAGCGGGCTGTCTGAACCACGGATGAATGGAAGAAGCTGCGATCGACCTCCCGGCGCGCGATCCTGCTTGATTGCGCCACGATTTCGGGCTCCAATTCGCGCGCCATCTTTTGGTTTAGGGAGACACCCATGATGAAGCGAATTTTCCTGGCTGCGATCGTTGCCACCTTTGCAGCAGGCTCGGCGCTTGCAGACGACACCTGCGAGAGCAAGGCGGTCGGCAAGGACGGCAAGGCGCTCGCCGGTGCGGCTAAGACCTCGTTCATGAAGAAGTGCAAGGAAGACGCCTGCGCGCCCAAGGCGGTCGGCTCCGACGGCAAGCCGCTCGCCGGTGCCGCCAAGAACAGCTTCATGAAGAAGTGCGAGATGGGCGCGTAAGGCGCGCTGCGAATTCGTTGCTTCTTTAGCGAGCAATCAGCGACCGAACTCCGTCATGGCCGGGCAGAAGCGCGAAGCGCGTCTTCGCGCTAGATGTCCCGGCCATCCACGTTCTTGCGCGCGCCGAGCGCCCAAGCCATATCATCCGATGACGTCACAACCCTAGACAGAAGCCGTCGGCTGACGGATCATGCAATGCTGAGCGAATTGGGGCGCGTCGAGAAGGCTTTCCAGCAAAAGGACGTCAAGATGTGGCAACTTCGAGTGCGTCATCGGATATTGGCAACATTGAGCTTGCTGTTCGCGCTGCTCATCAGTTTTGACGTCGCGAACGCGAGGGGCGTCGGTCTGCCTAACGTCATGGTTCTGGCAACCGGCGGCACCATCGCCGGCTCCGGAGCGAGCAGCACCACCGTGGTCGGTTACACCGCAGCCACGGTGGGCATCGAGACCCTCCTGAACGCCGTCCCCGAGCTGAAGACGGTGGCCAACGTCAAGGGCGAGCAGGTCTTCCAGATCGCCAGCGAGAACATGAACAATGACTACTGGCTCAAGCTCGCCAAGCGCGTCAACACGCTCCTCGCGCAGGACGACGTCGACGGGATCGTGATCACGCACGGCACCGATACGATCGAGGAAACCAGCTATTTCCTGAACCTGACCGTCAAGAGCAAAAAGCCTGTCGTCGTCGTGGGCGCGATGCGGCCGTCGACAGCGATCAGCGCGGACGGGCCGATCAACCTGTTCAATGCGGTGATCCTCGCAGGCAGTGAGGAGGCGGTCGGCAAGGGCGTGCTCGTCTCTCTCAACGATCAGATCAACGCGGCTCGCGACGTCACCAAGAACAACACCTCGACGGCAGACACCTTCCGCACACCTGAGCTCGGCTTTCTCGGCTACATGCAGGGCAACAAGCCGTATTTCTATCGCCAATCGACCCGCCGGCACACGGCGGATTCCGAGTTTGACGTCTCCAACCTCGATACGCTGCCGCAGGTCGATATCGTCTACGGCTACGCCAACATGAACCGGGTCGCGATCGACGCTTTTGTCGCCGCCGGCGCCAAGGGGATCGTGCATGCCGGCACGGGTGACGGCAGCTTGGCCCGGCCCGCGGTCGAGCCGGCTCTCGACGAGGCCCACAAGAAGGGCGTCGCGATCGTTCGCAGCAGCCGTGTCGGCAACGGCATCGTCGCGCGCAATGGCGAAGCCAAGGACGACGAACACGACTTCATCGTCTCGGATACGCTCAATCCGCAGAAGGCGCGAATTCTGCTGATGCTGGCGCTGACCAAGACGACCGACAGCAAGGAAATCCAGCGGATGTTCTACACCTATTAGAGCATCCGCTCTATTCGCGCCTGAAGCGGTAATCAAAGGCGGCGCCGAGCGGCTTGATCAGGCCGACGGTCGGCGCCGGAAAATGGATCGGCAGGATCAGCGTGTCGGTGTCTGCGACGGAAGCGAAGAACTTCCGCCGCGACACCGCCGACTGCTTTGCATCCCAATCCGGCTTCGCCGACCAGTCCGGCTCGCGGCACTGGATCTGGTGATGCATGAGGTCGCCGGTGACCACCGCGCGTTGTCCCCCGGAGAAAATGTTCACGCAGCAATGGCAGGGCGAATGCCCCGGCGTCGGCGTCAGCGTCACGGTATCGTCCAGCGCATAGTCGTCGTCGACAAGCAGCGCCTGCCCCGCCTCGACGATCGGCAGGCAATTGTCACGAAAGACCGTGCCGGGCGGATTGTTGCCTTTGGCGTTCTCGGCTTCCCAGGCCGCGTACTCGCCCTTGTGGAAGACGTATTTCGCGTTCGGAAACGTCGGCACCCAGCGGCCGTCGCGCAACGTCGTGTTCCAGCCGGTATGGTCGATGTGCAGATGCGTGCAGAAGACGTAGTCGATCTGCTCGAAGCCGATGCCGAGTGCGAACAGCTCGTTCCGCCAGCGCTCCTTGCCGGGAAAGTCGAACGGCGGCGGATGCCCCTTGTCCTCGCCGGTGCAGGTATCGACCAGGATGGTGTAGCGCGGCGTGCGCACCACGAAGGTCTGGTAGGTGATGACTATCATGCCGCGCGCGGCATCGAACACCTCCGGCTCCATGGTCGGCAGGTGGCGGGCAAACACGCCCTCGTCGTAAGCCGGGAAAAAGTCCTGTGGCCGTCGCCAGGGCCCCTCCCGCTCGATCACCGCATCGATGGTGATGTCGCCGATCCGGAGTTGTTTCATGGCCGTTAGCTCCTTTTTTCAGGGAAGCGTAACGGGCAGCATTGGACGGTTCAAGCCGTGAAGCGCGTCCACCTCCCATGCGTGGCGATTGCCGCAAATCGACCCAAAACTCCGACAAGGGTGTCCGTGAAATGGGAAGGAATCGGTGGGCAGGAAACTGAGATTCGCGACGACAGCTATGCTTGTCGTTGCTGCGGGCATTTACATCAACAACACGAATCTGCTGGCGCCGCATCGCGACGGCAAGCCGGTGCTGCTGGCCCATCGCGGCATGGCGCAGCGCTTCGATGAGCGCGATCTGAAGAACGACACCTGCACTGCCGCGCGGATGTTGCCGCCGTCGCACGACTATCTGGAGAACACCCTGCGCTCGATGCGCGCGAGCTTTGAGGCCGGCGCCGATGTGGTCGAGCTCGACGTGCACCCGACCACCGACGGCGAGTTCGCCGTATTCCATGACTGGACGCTCGACTGCCGCACCGACGGCCAGGGCGTCACGCGCGAGCAGAGCATGGCGAAGCTGAAGATGCTCGATATCGGCTATGGCTACACCGCCGACGGCGGCAAGACCTTTCCGTTTCGCGGCAAGGGCATCGGGATGATGCCGACACTGTCGGAGGTGTTCACTGCGTTTCCCGACAAGAAACTCCTCATCAATGTAAAGAGCCGGGACGCTGGCGAAGGCGAGAAACTCGCTGCCATGTTGAACGCGCTCACGGCCGATCGCCGCCGGACGATCATGGTCTACGGCGGCGATGAGCCGATCGAGGTGATCCGCCGCCTCACCCCGGAAGTCCGCACGATTTCACGCGCGGCCATCCGAAGCTGCCTGATCCGCTATATCGGCTATGGCTGGACCGGCCTGGTCCCAGCCGCCTGCCGAAACGCGATGGTGCTGGTCCCGATCAACGTTGCACCCTGGCTTTGGGGCTGGCCCGATCGCTTCCTCAATCGCATGAACGGCGCCGACAGCGCGGTCTTCGTGCTCGGCCCCTACAGCGGCGGAGAGTTCTCAACCGGCATCGATACGCCGGAATTCTTCGCCCGGCTCCCGCGAGGCTATTCCGGCGGCATCTGGACCAACGAGATCGAAGCAATCGCCACGATCTCGAGCAAAAGCAAAGATTAGCTCCGCAACCCCGGCGCTTCCTGGCCGGTGCGCGCGACATACTCCGTGTAGCCGCCGCCGAACTGGTGGATGCCGTCCGGCGTCAGCTCCAGCACGCGGTTCGACAGGACGCTGAGAAAATGCCGATCATGCGAGACGAACAGCATGGTGCCTTCGAAATCCGACAGCGCCGTGATCAGCATCTCCTTGGTGGCGAGGTCGAGATGGTTGGTCGGCTCGTCCAGCACCAGAAAGTTCGGCGGATCGAACAGCATCTTCGCCATCACGAGCCGCGCCTTCTCGCCGCCTGAGAGCACGCGGCAGCGCTTCTCGACGTCGTCGCCGGAGAAACCGAAGCAGCCGGCGAGCGCGCGCAAGGAGCCCTGCCCCGCGGTCGGAAACTGGTCTTCCAGCGACTGGAATACGGTGCGCTCGCCGTCGAGCAGATCCATCGCGTGCTGGGCGAAATAGCCCATCTTGACGCTGCCGCCCAAGGCGACCGTGCCCTCGTCCGGCTCGCTCGCGCCGGCGACGAGCTTGAGCAGCGTCGACTTGCCGGCGCCGTTGACGCCCATGACGCACCAGCGCTCCCTGCGGCGGATCATGAAATCCAGCCCGTCATAGATCCGCTTGGCTCCATAGCCCTTGAACACCTTCTTCAAGGCGACGACGTCCTCGCCCGAGCGCGGCGCCGGCAGGAAGTCGAAGGCCACCGTCTGGCGGCGGCGCGGCGGCTCGACCCGCTCGATCTTGTCGAGCTTCTTGACCCGGCTCTGCACCTGGGCGGCATGCGAGGCGCGCGCCTTGAAGCGCTCGATGAACTTGATCTCCTTGGCGAGCATGGCCTGCTGGCGCTCGAACTGCGCCTGCTGCTGCTTCTCGTTCAGCGCACGCTGCAGCTCGTAGAACTCGTAATTGCCGGTGTAGGTCGTCAGCGAGCCGGAATCGATCTCGACCACTTTCGAGATCACGCGGTTGATGAACTCGCGGTCATGCGAGGTCATCAACAGCGTGCCTTCGTAATCGTGCAAGAACTTTTCCAGCCAGATCAGGCTTTCGAGATCGAGATGGTTGCTCGGCTCGTCGAGCAGCATGACGTCGGGACGCATCAGCAGAATGCGGGCCAGCGCCACGCGCATCTTCCAGCCGCCGGAGAGCTTGCCGACATCGCCGTCCATCATCTCCTGGCTGAAGCCGAGGCCGGACAGCGCCTCGCGCGCACGACCATCCAGCGCGTAGCCGTCGAGCTCCTCGAACGCGTGCTGCACCTCGCCATAGCGCGCGATGATCTCGTCCATCTGGTCGGCCTTGTCGGGGTCGGCCATGTCGGCCTCGAGCTGGCGCAACTCGGCCGCGACCTCGCTGACGGGACCCGCGCCATTCATCACCTCGGCCACGGCGCTCCGGCCAGACATCTCGCCGACGTCCTGGTTGAAATAGCCGATGGTGATGCCGCGATCGGTCGAGACCTGCCCTTCGTCGGGCAGCTCCTCGCCGGCGATCATCCGGAACAGGGTCGTCTTGCCGGCGCCGTTCGGGCCGACGAGGCCGATCTTCTCGCCCTTGTTGAGGGCGGCGGAGGCTTCGATGAACAGGATCTGGTGGCCGGCTTGCTTGCTGACGTTGTCGAGGCGGATCATGAGGTCTTTTTGGGGGAATTGTTGCGTTGCGGCGTAATAGGCCATGAGGGCGGCCAAAGGAAGCCCGGCGGGGTACGGGTTTTGTCCTTTCCTGACAAATCCTTAGCAATTTTCAGCCAGAAACGCGGTGGCGCCGTCCAGCGAATCTGACGGACGTCCTTAAGCTGACGCTTGCTGAGAATGCACTTTGGGGGGAATACCGATGAAAACTCGCTTTGGCCTGGCCATGGCCGCCGCACTGATGCTCGGCGGCGGCGCCGCAATCGCCCAGACCCTGCCCGACTACATGGCGCCGATCTCCGGCAAGACCAATGCCGCGCCGGGCGATATCGCCACCAGGGACGTGCTTGCGCTGAACACCGCGATGTTCGAGCTCTATGACGACGCTGCAAAGGTGTTCCAGAAGAACATCCTCGACAAGCACCCCGTAATCCTCGGCCTGTTCTCCGGCGCCGGCGGTCGCCTGATCCTGTATCGGCCGGGCCAGCCGCCGCTCGATGCGCCGCAGGTGCCGGTCGTGTACCAGCTGCTGAAATCGGTCGGCCATAGCACCATGGCGCTGGCCGAGGTGGTCGGTCCCTATCTCGACAATCCCGACAACAAATCCTGGCGCGGCGCGATGCTGGCGTTCCGCAGCCGGATGCAGTCGGCGCTGGACAGCCTCGACGCCACCCCGATGCAGGCCGACTGGCGCGACAACAACCGCACCATCCTGAAGAACAACATCGCCTTCATGGACGAATGCCTTGCGAGCGGCGTCATTCCGTTCGCGAAGTTAGAGGCTTTCGGCAAGCAGCAGGCCCCGTTCCTCGCCAGGAACGTCGCGTGGGCGGCGCAGACCCAGGTCGCGCACTGGATGGGCGTGCTGGCCGACTGGAAGGCGCAGCTCGGTCCGGACTGGGAGAAGACCTATGCCGCGAGCAACACGATCTACGTGACGCGGCAGAACAACGTGATCTTCAGCGTGCTTGCGCAATTCTTCGGCCCCGATGCCGTCAACTCGCGCCTGCTGCTGATCGAAACCGTCTCCTTTACGACGACACCGGCCGACATGCTGGAGTCGCTGACGCGGATCATCGCCGATCGTTCGGTTGGTGCGCTGTTCTTCGGCAATTATCATTTGATGGACTACGAACTGATGGGAGGCGACGGGCGGGCCGCGATCGTCGCGGAGACGGCAAAGCGCGGCATGACGCCGTTCCTGCCGCCGCTGGTTCCGTTCGGCTCCAGGCAGTGGCCGACCCTGGTCACGCCGGGTCCCGGCCCCGCGACGATCGCAGATCTCAAATAGCGCACGAAACATCGGGATACGCGGCGGCAATGCGGCCGCGTCTTCACGAGGTGGTAAGGCGCTGCGCTGTTCTATTCCCGCATGACGAATCATGACAGCTTCAGGCCAGCGTTGGCGCGTACCCGTTTCGTAGCTTTGGCAACGATGCCGTCAGCATCGCGAGCTCCTGAAAACCTTGCACAAGGATGAGACCATGCGGCCTTCGCGACGCGAGTTCGTGAAGTGGTTATCGGCGGGCGGCATCTCGGTCAGCCTGTCGCATCTTGCGGGGGCGGCCAACGCGCCCTTCGCGGCCCATGAGACGCTGCCCGGACGCGGCAAGTTCAATCCGGCGACAAAGGGCGCCGGCCGTGTCGACGGCGTCGCCAAGGTCACCGGTGCAAAGCTCTACGCCTCCGACTTCCGCGCCAACGATCTGCCGGGATGGCCGCGGACCACCTCGCACGCGATCCTGGTGCGCGCCAATGACGCCACGCATGTCTACACCGGCATGGACCTCGCCCGGCTCAAAGGCGCGCTGAAGCCTTCGGTCGTCGTCACCGCCGCCGATCTCGACCGTGTCGGCACGCAGGCGCCGGAGTTCTATGCCGGCGACCTGTTCTGCCCGCCCGGCAAGACGCCGCTTTATCTGGGCCAACCGGTCGCGCTGTTGATCTTCGAGACGTTCGATAGCTTCGACCAGGCCCGCCTCGCCTTGCGTGACGGCACCTTCGTCAGATTCGGCGAAGAAACCGGCCCGGTGATGGCGCCCGACTACGGCTCCTATCGCTTCACGCGCGTGGCAGGTCCCTCCCCTGAGAAGCCGGACGTCTATTCGCCGCTCCAGGCCGGCTGGGTCTCGCCCAGGAAGCTGCAGACCACGGCACTTCCGGTGTGGTCGTCGCTCGCCAAGGAAATGCCGGCCGACTATGCCAAGGCGGCGAAGCTTGGCGAGCAGATCCGCGCCGAGCTCGCCGCGGACGACGCCTCGCTGCTGGTCCTCGACCGCGAGTTCGAGACGCAGTCGGTCGACCCGATGTTCCTGGAGCCGGAATGCGGGCTCGCCTGGTACTCCGGCAAGGGCGGCAATCTGGAGCTGGTGCTCGGCGTGCAATCGCCCTATGAGGCGGCGGATTCGCTCGCGTTTCTGCTGGCCAAGGCCCGCACGCCTTACAAGCCGACCCAGATCAACGCGCAATTTGCCCATGTCGGCGGCGGCTTCGGCGGCCGCGACCACACGCCGTTCATCCTTTACGTCGCGCTGGCGGCGATTCTCTTCCCCGGAAAGCCGGTGCGGCTCGCCCATGACCGCTATCAGCAGTTCCAGGGCGGCATCAAGCGTCACCCGATCAAGATGCGCTCGCGCATCGGCATCGACCGCGCGACCGGCATCATCAAGGCCTTCGCTGCCGACCACGTGCTCGACGGCGGCGGCCAGGCCAATTTCTCCGCCAACGTGGCGACCGTCGCCGCCACCGCCGCGATCGGCATCTACGATATCCCGAAGGTCGATGTCACCACGGTCGCGCTGCATTCGCGCGGCGTGACTGCAGGCTCGATGCGCGGCTACGGCGCGCTGCAGACCATGACCGCGCTCGAAGCGCTGATCGACGAAGCCGCCGGCGAGCTCCAGCTCGACCCGATCGAATTCCGCCGCCGCAATGCGCTGAAGCAGAACGGCCGGACCATGACCGGCAATCCCTACATCGTCTCGGTGCGCACGCCCGAGATCCTCGACAAGCTCGAAAAGCATCCGATCTGGCAGCAGCGTGCGCAATTCAGGCAAGCCTCCGGAGACCGCCTGGTCGGCACCGGGGTTGCCTGCGTGACCAAGGACTACGGCGCCGGCGCCGACTGCTCGCTCGGCCGCGTCGAGCTCGGACCCGACGGCAGGATCGCGATCTTCTGCGATCACGTCGAGATGGGCAACGGCATCGGCACGGCGCTCGCCAACCGCGTCGCCAGCCATCTCGGCGCCATCGCCGACGAGGTCTCGATTGCCCGGGTCGATGGCTATGACGTCCTTGGCCTCGTCACCTCAGGCGATCCCTACACGATGGATCAAAAGACCCAGGACGCGGCGCAGCGAAATCCGCGCTGGGTGCCCAGGATCAGCTCGGCGACATCAGCTTCGGTCGGCGCCCATGTCGGCACCCACTCCTCCGCGGAAGCCGCCCGCGTCATCTTCCGCTTCGGCCTGTGGCCCGCCGCGCTGGAGCTGTGGCGCATTCCGAAGACGGACGCGCGCGCGCGGCAATGGGCGAACGCAAGCTGGCAGGACGGCCAGCTCACGATGCCGGGTCTCGAACCGCTGGCGCTGCCGGCGCTCGCCGCGACCGCTCATGCCCGCGGCTTCGTCACCGGTGCCATCGCCCACAGCTTTTCGCGCTGGGCCTGGTCGCGCGCACGCTTTGCACTGTTTGGCGAGCCATATCGTGCCGAGATCGACGCGCTCGCGATCCGCCGTGGCAGCGGCAGGTTCGAACGTATCAACCGGAGCAGCGTCAAGTTTCCGCCGACCGACAACAACCGCATCGGCACGGCCTACACCTCGATGTGCGGCGCCCTCGTCCGCGTCGAGATCGAACGCGCGACGGGCGCGTTGCGCATCGCCAAGGCCTACAGCGTGCTCGAATGCGGCACCGCGCTGGTGCCGGAGGTGGTGATAGGCCAGTCCCAGGGCGGCTTCGCCATGGGTGTCGGCTACGCGCTTCTTGAGGCGCTGCCGCCGTTCGAGGGCGGCCCTGGCAACGGTGAATGGAATCTCGGGCGCTATCTGGTCGCCCGCGGTTCGGATCTGCCCTTGCGCGATCTCGAGATCGAGATGCTGAAGCCGCTGACGCCGGACGAGCCGCCCAAGGGCATGGCTGAAGTCGTGATGGTCCCGATCGTCCCGGCGCTGATCAATGCCATTCACGATGCCACCGGCCATCGCTTCCGTGCGCTGCCGGTCACGGCAAGCCTCTTGAAGGGAGTTTTGGCGTGACGACCCTCAGCCTCACCATCAACGGCCGGAAGCACGGTCCGATCGACGTCCGCGACGATCTCTCGATGAACGATTTTCTGCGCGAGATGCTCGGCATGACCGGCACCAAGTTCGGCTGCGGTGCCGCGCAGTGCCTGAGCTGCGCCATCATCGTCGACGCGCCTGACGGCACCAGCTACACAAGCCCGACCTGCGTCGCACCCGCGGTGAATTTCGATGGCAAGTCGATCCGCACCGTCGAAGGCCACGCCAAAGACGGCGAGCTCTCGGTGCTGCAAAAGGCCTTCATCGAGCACTTCGCCTTCCAGTGCGGCTACTGCACCGCCGGCTTCCTTGGCGAGGGCCAGGTGCTGCTCGAACGCCTGTCGCGCGCCCCGGTCGCCCGCGAGGCGCTGGAGCAGACCATTGCGGACGCGCTCGACGGGCATCTCTGTCGTTGCACCGGCTACATCAAATATCACGAGGCGGTGCGCGATGTGATCCTCGCCGATTCCAGCCGCTACCTCGTCGCCACCAAATGAGTGCGCCAGCGATGATCAACGCGCGCTTCAGGATCATGGCCGTGATGGCGGCGCTGACGAGCAGCCTGTGCGCCGGCTACGCGGCATCGGACACGACGAGCCACGGCCTCGCCTCGCCCGAAAGTTTTAACGGGATCGCCGACACCGAAAAACGCTCGGCCGCGATCTTCACCGAACTTGGAAGAGTGCTGACGCATCCGCGCTGCACCAACTGCCATCCGGCCGGCGACAGCCCGCGCCAGGGCGACACTCCCCGCATCCACCAGCCGCCGGTGACGCGCGGCGCCGACGGCCATGGGCTGGAGGCGATGCGCTGCCACACCTGCCACCAGAAGGCCAATTTCGAGCCCGGCCGCATTCCCGGCCATCCCGAATGGCATCTGGCGCCGCGCGAAATGGCTTGGGAAGGTAAGACGATCGGCGAGATCTGCGAGCAGATCAGAGACCCCGCGCGCAACGGCGGCCGCAAGGTCGAAGCCCTGATCGACCACATCGGCAAGGACACCCTCGTCGGCTGGGCCTGGCATCCCGGCTTCGGCCGCGCGCCCGCGCCGGGCACGCAGGAGCAAGCCGGCGCGCTCGTGGAGGCGTGGGTGAAGACGGGAGCGGCGTGTCCGGCGCCGTGAGCTCGTGCCGCATGACATCCGACACGTAGTATCCGCGCTTCTCCGCTGCCTCGGGATTAAGACCGGTCAGGATCCGAAAGCCGCAAGACCCGCCGACGCGACCTGCGCGTCCTGGGTTGATTGCATGCCCGATACGCCGATTGCACCGATCACCCTGCCCTCGCGCACGATCGGAAGGCCACCTTCCAGGGGCGTCAGATTGGTCATGCCCAGAAGCCGTAGATGAAGGCCGCCCTCGGCAAGCGCGGATTCAAACGCTCCTGTCGACCGCCTGAAATCGACCGCCGTCTTCGCCTTTTGCTGAGCGACGAGCACGCTGCCGTGCTGAGCCTGATCGAGACGGTATAGCAGAACGAGATGGCCGCCGCTGTCGGTGACGGCGATCACCATAGGCCATCCATGACGTTGCGCTTCGGCGCGCGCCGCACCGGCGACGAGCACAGCCTCGTCGAGCGTGATCGGGGCACCATAGAGAGGCGTCAGGGCCGCCAGAGGTGCCTCTGCCGTAGAGGGGTCAATTTTCATCATGGAGAGCTCCAGATTGGTGAGAGCTCATCAACAGCATACCGCGCATCTGATGATAATACATGATACTGAGGATACATTATCTCACTTTACGAGAGAATAGCTCTGACCTCGCTTTGGGACTACACGACGTTTCTCGCTATTGTCGATGAAGGTAGCCTGACGTCGGCGGCTGTTCGTCTGGGCAGATCGCTTCAGGCGGTGAGCCGGTCGCTGGCGCGGCTCGAGCAGGACCTTGGGGTGGAGCTCGTGTCGCGGACGACCCGGCGCCTGCGTCCCACGACGGCAGGGCTCGATTTTGCCGGCCGCATCCGTCTGGCACTCACGACCATTGACGGTGCGCGGGAAGATCTGATTGCCAGAGACCGGCGCCTCGCCGGCACCATCCGCATCGGCACATCGAGCCTGTTCGGCCCCGAATATGTGAGCCCTGCCCTGAGCCAATTTCTAACGCGGAATCCGGAAGTTGACATCGAACTTGTCTTGTCTGACGAGCACGTCGACTTGGTCGCCGAGAAGCTGGATTTCGTCGTCCGCATCGGCAACCTGCCGGACTCGAACTTACGGGTTCGCCACCTCGGCGGATTGAATTGGGCGGTCTTCGCTTCACCGGCTTACCTCGCCGCACACGGTCGTCCTGAGCATCCGCGAGAGCTATCCCATCATGCGTGCGTGTTGCGGGCCGGCGACGATGACAGATGGATATTTGGCGACGACAAGAGGCGCATCGAAGTGCATGGCCGCTTTCGATCGGAAAATGCCGCTGCGCGCAATGCGGCCGTAGCGTCAGGCCTTGGCATCGGACTCGCGCCGCTCTGGCAGGTGCGAAGGCTCATCGAGCAAGGGATCGTGGAGCAAATCCTTGTCGGCCACGAGCCGCCGCCAATTCCACTCCAGATCGTCTGGGTCAGGCGGGGCGCCGGCGTTTTGCCGCGGCGTGTCCGTGCCGCGATGGAATTCCTCGTGGCGCAGCTCTCTGCCCTGCGGATATGAGCCCCGTACCGGGCACGCAGGAGCAGGCCGGCACGTTGGTGGAGGCTTGGGCAATTTCGGTGACAGTGCACTAAACTTCGCTCGTGCCTAGTCGTGCCTAGTTAACCAGCACCGTCACCGCTGTGAACCTCTGCGCTCGCTCCCAGACTTAGTGTTGCCTGCCGGTTTAGCGACGGCCGAACGATGCTCGATCCCCCAATCAGCCATCGCCGCCATGATGGGGCGAAGCGTCTGCCCCAGGGCGGTCAAGTTGTATTCGGTTTTGGGCGGGATCGTCGGGTATTCCCGTCGCGAGATGAGCCCCCACCCGTCCAGGTCCTTCAGCTCCTTCGACAGGATGCGATCGCTGATGGGCACGCACGCCCTGCGTATATCGGAGAACCGAAGGTTTTCGTTTCGGACCAGTGCCCAAACGATTCTGGCCTTCCATTTGCCTTGCAGGACCCGCGAGGTGAAGGCCACGGGGCAGCCCGTCGATTCTTCCATAGGGTAAGGCACTAACAAAATTATCCGTACTTGTGAATTGTTAGTGCGTCGTCATTTTAAGGGCCGAGCCTCTAGCGGCACATCTCCCGCGCCATGGCAGAGGCAAAAGGAAGCCCTTATGAAAGCGATTTGCGTGAAAGCCGACGGAGGTCTGGAGGTTCGCGATATTCCGGAGCCCGACGCCCTGCCGCCTGGCCATGTCCTCGTCCAGATGGACTCCTCGGCCATCAACCACGGCGACAAATCCTTCTTGGCGATGCCCCAGGCCGCGGGCAATCCCTTGGCAAACCGCCGGCACAACACCTGGGGGGCGTCAGGGGCCGGACGGATCGTCGCGATCGGCGATCACGTCCCGGTCGACTACCACGCGGGCAAGCAGGTCGCGATCTACTGGTCGCTCTGCCGCAGCCCGGAAGGCATCGGCCTCTGGTCCGAGAAGGCGTTGGTGCCCTTCGAGACCTGCCTGATCCTGCCGGATCACGTGCAGATGCGGGACTACAGCGGATCGCTCGTCAATGTCATGACGGCCTACGCGTTCCTCGACGAGATCGCCGCCGATGGCCATAAGGGGATCATCGTCACGGCAGGAAGTTCGGCGACCGGATACGCGGCGGCCTCGCTCGTCCGGCGACGGGGCGTGCCCGCGATCTTCGTCACGCGCTCGACCTCGTCGCGCGATATGTTGATCCAACAGGACGTCGAGCATGTGCTGGCGTCGGAAGAAGAGGGTTTCGAACAGAAGCTCGGCACCTTGGCGGCCCAGTTGGAGACGACCGCGGTTTTTGACGGCGTCGGCGGCGCCCTGATCACGCGCATCGCGCCGCACCTAGTCATGAATTCGACGATCTACGTCTATGGGTTCCTGGGCGCGAAGGTGCCGGTCTCGACGCTACTTGTCATGGGCAAGAACCTGACCATCCGACGCTTCAGCAATTTCGAAAGCGCGACGGTGAAGAACCGCTCGCGTCTCTCCGCCGCGTTACGGGACCTCGAAGGCCAGATCGAGAATCCGATGTTCAGGACGCGGATCGGCCGGGAATTCAGTTTCGAACAGATCGACGAAGCTATGGCCTACGAGGCGGTGCCGGGCGCGAAAGCGGTTCTAGCTATACGATAAAGCGAATTGGTCCCGGTCCAGAATTGCAGAGCTGGACTGCGCTCAACTTCGCTCCGGTCCAATCACGTGCACTATCAGGCATGGCGGACCAGATTTGCTCACGTTGAGTTCTTCACATTCAGACCCAACTCCGACTTCGCCGGGATTTTCTGTGAACCTCTGCGGTCGCTCCCAGACTTAACCATGGGACCACCGTGCTCTTGGAAGCATTAGGTCATTGCCACTGCCACGAAGACGTCCGAACAGCATTGCCTCGGTGACGACTTCAGTTTTGAGCGCGGCGAGGTTCGCAGATACCAGGACGCCTTGCCTCGTCGTCGCGCAGGCCCGTTTGCTAACGGGATTTTTGAAAGTACGACCGATTTTTCAGATTTTGCGCGGGCACGATGGGGCCGCGCTTTCCTGATCAACCACCCATCGCACCACAGGAGCAGCACAATGAACGTCAAGCGACGAACTCTTTTCTGTTCGATCAGCGCTCTCGTTACCATGGTGACCCTCCCGGCCTTTGCGGATTGCGCCGCTCTGCCCGATTTTTCGCAACTTCGTTCGGCACTTGTCGGCGCCATCACGCCCGCTTCCGGTGCCAATGGCGGCCTCGGCTTCCACATGTGGGGCACACTGGTTGCCAACGACGGCACCGTCTGCGCGGTCGCCTTCTCGGGCAGCCAAGGCACCTCGCAATGGCTGGGCAGCCGCGTCATCTCCGCCCAGAAGGCAAACACTGCGAACGACTTCAGCTTGGGTAAGAACGCGACACCCGCCGGCAGCCTGTTTCCGACCGGGCTTGCCTTGTCGACCGCCAACCTGTTCACCGCCGTGCAGCCGGGTGGCAGCCTCTATGGGCTGCAGCACAGCAATCCGGTCGATACGGCAGCTGCCTACGGCAACCATCCGCCGTTCTCGGGCAGCGGCATCAGCACGGCAAACTTCAATCCGGGCCCAGCCAGCGGCTCGTCGTTCGGCACGCCGAATGATCCGATGGTTGGCCAGCGCATCGGCGGCGTGAACGTGTTCGGCGGCGGCCTCGCGCTGTATCGCAACGGAGCCAAGGTTGGCGGCGTCGGCGTCAGCGGCGACACCTCCTGCACCGATCACATGGTCGCGTGGCGGGTCCGAAATGCGCTCGGGCTCGATCAATTGCAGGGCGTCAAGGGCGTGTCTGGAGACGCGAGCCACCCCGACAACATCGTCTTCGACATCACGGCAAACAGCGACGGGACCGGCGGTACGGGCCAGGCGCCCAACGGACAGGGCGGCGTCGGCCATAGCGCTGGCGGCTTCGGCCATCCGAAGTGCCTGAACAATCCTGCCGACGCTGCCGTGGCCGGTCTTCCGCCCGTGAAGTGACAGTCGCGGACTGCACCCCTCAAGCGAGACACGATAATCTCGGTGACAGGGCACCAAACTTCGCTCCTGCCTAGTTAAGTGCACTGTCACCGTAATTCCGCACCGTAATTACGATTGACGCTCGGAGTTTCAGATCATGCTCGACATACCGAATGCGCCGAGCATGTCGTTTTGAACAGAGGTGACGGCCTCGTTCAGCCGTTCTACTCCGAGATCCATGCCCTCGGGCATGACGACCGTCCGCAACGGGCGCCGTTCCGTGGCTTCGACCAGCCGCGCGATGGCATCGGCAACCAGCTGGGGTCGTGGCGGATTGGACGAATCGTGTGCCTGGCTTGAGCTGTCTTTGATTTGGCCCGGGATCGCCGCGACCGCACCGTATGATGCCAGCACGCCTTCGTCGGACGGCTCCGGACTGGATGGGAGCAGGTTGCTGGGGAATGCCCCTGGTTCGACGATCACCGAGTCGACGCCGAAGCTTGAAAGTTCGTAGCGATAGGACTCGGCGAGCGCCTCGAGCGCAAACTTGCTCGCGGAATAGACACCGAAGAAGGGAAAGATCAGTCGGCCCATCAACGACGTGACATGGACGAGAAGTCCGCTGCCGGCGGCGCGCATATGCGGCAGAACGGCGCGGTCGGCTCGCACGGCACCGAAGAAATTCACCGCAAATTGCCGTTCGATATCCGCGACCGTGTAGGCTTCCGTGACCCCGACGAACATGGTGCCTGCGTTGTTGATCAACGCATCGATTCTTCCATGTTGCTTGATGACATGGTCGATCGCCGCATTGACCGACGCCTCGTCGGCGACATCCATTTCGAGGACCTGCAGCACACGCCCCTCGGCTTTTGCCGCTTCGATGAGCTCGCTCCGGACTTGGCCATTTCGCCCTTCTACGTCTCGCATGGTCGCAACCACCGTATGACCCCGCCTTGCGAGCTCCAATGCCGTGAGTCTTCCAAAACCACTGCTCGTGCCGGTCACGACAACGATTTTTCCGTTCATCCTATGTCCCTTCGCTTCTGTCCAATAGCACCGACAGATAGACAGACCTGTACGTACATTGCAACAGAAAAATAGACAGGGTAGTCTGTCTATACGCCTGAGGAGCTTGAGTCAGACCGAAATCGGAGCAGGACGTGCCGGAGATGATCGATTTGGAGGGACAGCCGCTTAACGCTCTCGCGCCGCGAGAACGGATACTGAAGACAGCGTCGGACCTGTTTTACCGGTTCAGCATCCACACTGTCGGGGTTGACCGCATCATCGCCGAAAGCGGCGTGGCCAAGATGACGTTCTACAAGCACTTTCCGTCGAAGGCGAACATGGTCGCTACCTACCTGCGACACCAGGACGCCGCCTGGTTTCAGATGCTCGCGGCCTCGACCGAAAAACCCGGGCTATCGCCGCTGGAGCGCGTCCTTGCCATTTTTGACGCGCTGGGCGAGGCTTTTCGATCGCCTTCTTTCCGCGGCTGTCCGTTCGTGAGGGGACTGGCCGAGTTCGGACCGGACGTTGATTCTCCGGACGTACAGGCCACCATCGCCGCTCATTTCAAGAGCTTGCGTGAATTTGTGGCGTCGCTCGTCGAGCCTTTGGCATTGAGCAAGCCTGAACAAGCCGTGCTCCAGATCTTGTCACTCATCCAAGGCGCGCTCGTGATCGCCCAATCGACACGCGATCCAGCCATAGCGCAGGCGAGCCGCGATGCAGCCAGACTGTTGCTCGAAGCTGCGTCGGTCTCATCATCCGGACCTGGCGGTCCGTAGGCGATGGGCGCACGACGTAACCGTCCGGTGAGGCTTCACCGGACGGTTACGTCGCACCGAGCAACGCCCTACTCAAGCCGCGTGAATCCATCGTCGCTCCAACCCTCGCTCCCGACGCCATGGTGGGCGAAAAACAGTCCGTCGGGATCGTAGCGGCGCTTGATCGCGAGCAGCCGCGCGTAATTGTCGCCCCAGAACGCTTTCTGCCAATCCGCCTGGAAGTAATCGCATTCGTTGACGTAGCAGCCGGTTTCGGGTGCGGCCGAGCGCAAACGCGCCATGGCCTCCTTGACATGCGCGCGGTGATCGACGCCCGCGGACAGGTTCGGCGCCGGCAAGCCGTCGAAGACCGGCGGCCCGGCGGCCGCAACGATCGCGAGTGCAAAAGCATCGACCACGTCGGGGTTCATCGGAGTGTCCTTCGCCGCCGCGATCGCTTCGGCCGGCGCGCCGGCGAGCCCCTTGTTGAAGTGGAACGCGACCGCCCACTGCCGGCTCGCCGCAAACCAGGCATCGACGAGGCGCGGCCGGTTCTCCTGATCGAGCAGGGAAAACGGCATCCATGCCGAGGTGTAGGCCTGCCAAAAGGCGCCGACCTGCTCGCCGTCGCCGGCCCACCAGAAGTCGGTCCATGGCGCGTCCCGCCGGCTATCGAAATTGACAACCGATCGCGCGAACAGCCGGTAGAGCCAGCCGTTCCAGAAGTAGCGCGCCGGCACGCTCGCGACGGAGAATGAGGCCTGGCCCTCGTAGTCCGCAGGATTGGCGTCGGCGAAGTCGAGCAATGGCTTGAAAGCCGCCCGGGCCTCGTCCTTGCCGATGCCCTGAAAGGTCATCGTCACCTGGAGACGATTGTCCGGACGCGCGCGCACCTGCTCGCCCCAATGTGGATTGCAAAGCGCGCTCGCATACAGCTCGATGAAGCGCCCAAGCAGCCGACGATAGGCCTCGTCGGTATGGGCGCGAAGTGTGAGGCTCACGGCGCCGACCGTGTCGGGCAGCGGATGGGTCGCAAGCGTCAGCCGGGTCACGACCCCGAACGTGCCGCCGCCTCCACCCTTCAGGGCCCAGAACAGATCCGGCTCGCGCCCCGCATTGACGGTGCGGACAGCGCCGTCCGCCGTCACGATCTCGGCTTCGAGAAGGCTTCCGGCTGCCGTCCCGAATCTCTTGGAGAAGCTGCCGAATCCGCCGCCTTGGACGAGCCCTGCCACGCCCACGGTGGTGCAGCCGCCGCCCTGCACATAACGCCCAGCGCCGCCGGTCACCGTCTGGTAGGCGTGCAGCCACATCGCACCGGCGCCGACCGAGACCGCGGGGACGGCCGCAGCGCCCGATCCGGCCGGGCTAAAGCCGTCGTGGACGGTGATGCTGTCCATCCTGCGCGTCCAGAGCAGAAGAGAATCCGGCGCGCACGACGCACCTAGATAGCTGTGGCCTCGACCCTTCACGACGAGGCGCAGATTGTGGGCCGTGGCAAAGCGCACGGCTGCGGCCACGTCGGCTGCGGTCTCGGCCGCCACCATGTAGGCGCTTGGGACTGATCGCCATGCGTCGAGCCAGCCGGAGCTTTGGGTCAAGCCGGCTTGGTCGCCGATCGCGAAAGGGTTTGCGAGCAGCGCTTTGCCGTCGGGGCCATCCAGCCTCGGCATCACGACCTTCGATAGCCGGCCGTTGGTGGCCATGTTCAGCGCAGCCCAGTCGGATTCGCCAGGCCAACCAGGCATCCCCGGCCGGACGCGCCCCGGTGTCACATTCGCATTGGCGTTGCGTGGGAACCAGGGCTGGAGGTCGGTTTGAACTGCGATCATCGTCGCAATCCCGCCCTGTAGCAGACGTCTCCGGTGCATCAGTCATCTCCCCAAGGTCTGCACGCGCGATTCCCAACGATCAGCCGACCGTGCCAAGTCGAGATTTCGACCTGTCGGAACCGGCCGACGCCGGAAATCTGCCCGACACGTTCGGCCGCCGGAAAGCACGCAGTGACGGAACGCGATACGTCCGGGATCAGTGGCGACGGTGCGGGACGAACGGCGAGGCTACGGGGACGAGTCGCGCGGCACGCGGCCGTTCGGCTACGCGGACACGGCGGCAGGAGGAATTGCCGTTTCGTCTGGCTGATAGGTTTCCGGAATTGCGGTGGTATCCCTCACCACGACGCCACGCGTTCACGCGTACTGCGCAATGCCGTGGCCAAATGACCAGTTTTCCTTTGCGACCTCGACGAGGTTGATCACGACATCATCCGGGCGACCTTGCAACTGCGCCTGGTATTGCTCGACGATTCGCTTGTAGAAGGCCTTCTTGAGCTCGACCGAGCGGCCGGTGTTGAGCGTGATCTGAATTAAGACGAGATCGTCGCTGTAGTGATTGCCCAGATAACTGTCGGCATGGTTCAGGTCGGCGCGGTCGTGCTCCGTGATGACCTGGAATTTATCGTCCTTCGGCACGTTGATCAGCTCGATCATGGCGTCATAGACGATCTCACCCAATTTCTTCCGATACTCGGGCGACTTGCCCTTCCTGAGATCGATGCGAACGAATGGCATGGTCGTACTCCTCTTCCGGGTTGTGGTTCTAGGGCGCGATCGTTGCGACCTATCTAGCGGCCGACCTTGAAGGCCTCACGTCCGGCGCCGTGATCTTGAACGTGATCTTGAAGATGGCGTTTCGGACCGACGTCCTTTGAAGCCGCTTTTGCATGGACAAGACTCAATATCACTCCTCCGGCCCCGGCGAGCCGCATTGAACTCGCCCGTTCCGCCCGCCATGTGTGGGGGACCGCTTGGAGCAAAACAATGAAGAAGCTTCTCACGTGTGTGGCGGCCGTGGGCTGCCTGGTCGCCCTCCACTCCATCGCGCAGGCCCGCTCCGCATTCGACGGCTCCTGGGATCTCGTTTTCGTGACGCAAAGAGGCACTTGCGATCCGACCTATAATTTCACCGTCAACATCACCAACGGAATAGTTACACATCCGAACTTAATCAGGTTCAGAGGCTACGTGGCGCGTTCGGGCGCAGTTCGGGCGTCGGTAACAGTCCAGGACAAATTCGCGTCCGGCTCAGGCCGGCTCTCCAGTAATTCTGGCCGCGGGAGGTGGAGTGGCCATTCAGGAACCGCACGTTGCTCAGGCTATTGGACTGCGCAGCGAAATTGAGGCGCTAAGCCCAGCCTGGAGCTGGCCGTAAGGAGCCGAGGACGGTGCCGCGCCGAAGAACCCTGCTTTGAACAGGTTCCTCAACTCTTTGGCGTCCTTGGCTTTACGAAGATCACTCGTCTTCCACAAACAACCCCTTGCCATGGACGTACCAGTTTGCGCGCGACGCCCAATGTACGTGCCGGTCAGGTGTCACGCCAAGCGGATCATCGAAGGCGCCCGCGTAGATGATCACCTCACGGCCGCTGCGCATCAGATGCTGCATCGGGCGCGTTACTGCGCAACTGGTGTGCCGGCCGGGACATGAGCGCCCGACGCAATCCATTGGTCGTAGGTCTGGAACTTCACGCCGAGCATGTCGTACGAAACTCGCAGGTAGCCGTCGCTGCCGCGCAGCACCGCGGTGGGCATAATCGTCTGCACTTCCTGCGCCATCACGCCGACATGGGATTTGTTGCCGCCGTTGTAGGTGAAGCGATAGAAGCCGAGGCCGTTTTCGAGGTGACCGATCAGGAAGATGTCGTGCTTGAGCATCATGTCCGATCGCCGGACGACACGCCGGGTGGTCCGCCGTGCAACACCTCGCACGCCGACTACTGGTGCGACGACGGGCCCGACAACAGGTCGGGCGACGCAGCCTGCGCGGTAGACACCAGCGGCACAATAGACAACAGCATTTGCCTCGGGTGTCTCGATGGCCATGGTTGCGGAGAAGGCGGTAATGCCGAGCGCAGCGAGGAGGAACGAGCGCATCATTGTCTCCTTCGTTCAATTGTTGCTCGCAAAGGAATAAAGAATAGGATCAGATTTTCGCCCGGCGAGCAATTGTTCTCCGGGGCGATACCTTCCGCGCCTCAATTCACTATCCCCGCATCGCCAGATTGCGACAGAGATGCAGACTAACTATCGTCGCTGGCCCTCCCGGACAGGTTGTGCTAAAGAGCAAATACTTTGGGGTGCCGCATTGCAAGCGAAAGAGGCTCCTCAAGCGGCGCACCTTCAATTGCGCAATAGCTCTGTTTCTAGCGACCTTGTTTTGAGTCCTGCAGACGCCACGCAGCGTTTAATGCAGCTGGTCATGCACGTCCTCCTGCAAGCAATGCACGCCCTCGCGTTGGATCGAGAATGCTTCAATCAAAACCGCCGCGAGCTGTTTGAACGCATCTGGCATCGGCTTTGCTGCCCTTCTTCGTGTTGAATTCCCGCGGCGCCACGCAGCAAGGCAATACGCTGAGACCTTCAAATGTTCAGACCCTCGAACGCGATCATTCCGACGGTAAACATCGTGAATTGAACGAGGTCGCAAATCAGAGGTCGCCAAATCAGAAGAGGAGGATTCGACATGTTTCGGGGAATTCTGACGCTGACAATTTCTCTTTGCCTCGGCGCGGCGGCCGCGCCTGCCGCGCGGGCCGAGGGCGCTGCACCGGCCATCGCTGAACAAGAAGCGCATGCCATCGCGGTGGATGCCTATGTCTACTTTTACTCGCTGATGTCGATGGACGTCTCGAGAAAGCAATTCACCAACGGCACGACCGATTTCAGAGGTCCGATGAATACCTTTGTCAACGTGCCGGAATACCCCCCTGCCAATTTCAAGGGCGTGGTGCGATCGAACTTCGACACGCTGTATTCCGTCTCCTGGCTGAACATGACCAAGGAGCCCGTCGTCATCTCCGCACCGGATACAAATGGGCGCTACTATCTGCTGCCGATGCTCGACATGTGGACCGACGTCTTCGCATCGCCCGGCTGGCGAACGACGGGCACCAGGGCCGGCACGTTCCTGATCACGCCCCCGGGCTGGCGGCCCGATCTGCGCGACAGGTTCGCGGAAGAATTCAAGCTACCGAGCGACACCCAGCGCATCGAAGCGCCGACGCCCTATGTTTGGGTGATCGGCCGCACCAAGACGGATGGCCCGCCGGACTACGATGCGGTCCATAAGATTCAGGCCGGTTACAAGGTCACGCTCCTTTCCGAGTATGGCAAGACACCCAAGCCGGTCGAGTTCACGCCGGACCCAAGCGTCGACATGAAGACGCCGCCGAAGGTCCAGGTCGATACCATGTCGGCCGGCGTGTACTTCGCCAGCGCCGCAGAACTGCTCAAGCTTCACCCGCCGCACGTTACCGATGAGCCGATCATCGCCCAGATGAAGAAAATCGGCATCGAGCCCGGCAAGAGTTTTGACATCGGCAAGCTCGATCCGGTGTTGCAACGGGCGCTGGAGACTGCCCCGCAAGACGGCCAGAAGCTGATGGCCTGGAAAGTGCCGACACTGGCGCGGATCGCAAATGGCTGGTCGATGAACACCGATTCGATGGGTGTCTACGGTAACTACTACCTGAAGCGTGCCATCGTCGCCCAGCTCGGGCTGGGCGCGAACCTGCCTGAGGATGCCATCTATCCGCTCAATCTCGGCGACGAGACCAACAAGCCGCTGGATGGAGCCAACAAGTACACAGTTACGTTCGAGAAGGGCGCTGCCCCGCCAGTCGATGCCTTCTGGTCGATCACGCTATACGACCCGGAAGGTTTCCAGGTCGGCAATGCGCTCAACCGTTTTGCCGTGAGCAGCTGGATGCCGTTCAAGTACAACGCAGACGGGTCGCTCGATATATTCTTCCAGAACGAAAGTCCGGGCAAGGACAAGGATGCGAACTGGCTTCCGGCGCCGAAGGGACCCTTTAATCTGACCATGCGCCTCTACAGCCCGAGGTCCGATGCGCTGACCGGAAAATGGAATCCGCCGCCGGTCGTGAAGACGCAGGCGGGAACGGTGGGCTTGGCCCAATAAAGTTGATTTGAGCGCCGGCGCTTTGCGCCGGCGTCCGACCGTACGAGCACAAACGTCCCTAGAAGACCGATCGTTAAAAGCGAGCGAGTTGATCCTCAGGAGCTTCAAATGTTGACCAAACGCGAACTTCTTCGCACTGCTGCGACGACGACGATCGCCCTTGCGGGGATAGGGTCCTTGCCGGCGTTTGCCCAGGCCGGCGCCGATCGACCGGGCTTCCTGAAGGCAAAAGACATTGCCGAAGCGGGCTTTATCTACGGCCTGCCGATCGTGATGAACTACGCCGTGATGTACGAGTACGCAGTTGATCGCAACTCCGGGCAGTTCAAGGCCCCGTTCAACCAGATCAAGAACGAACCCAACGTTTACACCTACAAGGATACCGCCGTCATCACGCCGAACAGCGACACGCCGTATTCGATCCTGTGGATGGATTTGCGGGCGGAGCCAATGGTTCTTTCGGTCCCGGCCGTGGACCCGAAACGCTACTACTCGATCATGCTCTGTGACGGCAACACCTACAATTACGGCTATGTTGGCAGCCGCGCCACGGGAAGCGAGGCCGGCGACTATATGGTTGTCGGGCCGAACTGGAGCGGAGCAACTCCGCCCGGGATCAAGAAGGTGTTTCGGTCGACCACGCAGTTTTCGGTGGCGGCCTATCGCACGCAGCTTTTCAATCCCGACGATCTCGAGAACATGAAGAAAGTCCAGGAGGGCTATAAGGCGCAGTCGCTTTCGGCCTATCTGAAACTGCCGACGACTGTTGCGGCAGCGGCCGTCGACTTTCCGAAGATCGACAAGGACCTTGTGAAGACGAACTTCTTCGAATATCTCGACTTCGCGCTCCAGTTTGCCCCCGCTCAGGAGAACGAAAAGGACATTCGCGCGCAGCTTGCGACCATCGGCGTTGGCTCGGGCAAAACCTTCAATTTCAAGGACCTTCCGATGGAGAAGAAGCTCGAAATCGGCCTGGGCATGAAGGAGGGCGAACGAAAGATCGAAGAGGCCGTCGCAAAGGCCGGCAAGGAGGTCAACGGCTGGCGGATCAGTTCGCTGTTTGGCGACAGCGCTTTCTTCAATGGCGACTGGCTGAAGCGGGCGGCCGGTGCAAAGGCAGGGATATACGGCAACGATGCCGCGGAGGCGACCTATCCGATGACGCGCGCCGACGTCGATGGTCAAACCCTCGACTGTGCCGGGCGCAACTACTCGCTAACGTTCCCGGCCGGTCAGCTGCCCCCAGTGAATGCGTTCTGGTCGGTGACGATGTACGACGGCAAGACGCAGTTGCTGATCGAAAACCCGATCAACCGCTATCTCATCAACTCGCCGATGCTGTCCGCAATGAAGACGAACGTCGACGGGTCGCTGACAATCTATATCCAGAACAAATCGCCCGGTGCCGACAAGGAAGCCAACTGGCTGCCGGCTCCTGACGGCCCGGTTTACCTGGCGATGCGGCTCTACTGGCCGAAGGCCCAAGCACCGTCGATCCTGCCTCCGGGCGAAGGGATGTGGCAGCCGCCGGGCGTGAAGCTGGCCTTGTAGAGATAGTGGGATGGGAGGCGTGAAGTGAAATACCTCGTCCTCCTCGCCTGCGTTGCTGCCATGCGATCTCCAGCCAATTGGGGCAGACAAATGACGCGCGACACATCCAAATGGAAATCTCGCAAATGGAAATCTCGGCGCTGGCTCACCCACTCAGGTCTCAGTGCTGCAATGGTGCTGCTCGGCTGGATGTCCGAGGCGGCATACGCGGATGAGAGCGGTGTTTCGTACTGGCTCCCGGGCCGGTTCAGCAGCCTCGCGGCAACGCCCGGGGTGCCGGGCTGGTCCATGGCCGAGGTCTATTATCATACCTCCGTATCGGCATTCGGCGCCGCAGCTGCGGCACGAGAGGTTCAGATCGGCAGATTCCCTGCCACGGTGAACGTCGACCTGAATCTTCGCCTCAATGCGCAGGCCGATCTGGTACTTCTCAACCCTACCTACACGTTCGCGACGCCGGTGCTGGGCGGACAATTGGCGATCGGCATGACCGGCCTGTTCGGTCGATCCAGTGCCGACCTCAACGGCACGCTTACAACCGGTTTCGGACCATTCGCAGCAACTCGGATGGGCAGCTTTGGCGATTCGATTACCTCGGTCGGCGACCTCTACCCACAGCTGACACTGAAGTGGAACGCAGGCGTTCACAACTTCATGACTTATGTGACGGGAGACGTTCCCGTCGGCGCCTACGATCCAAACCGCCTTGCCAATCTCGGCATAGGCCACGGCGCCATCGATGGCGGCGGCGGTTACACCTACTTCAATCCGCAAGCGGGGCACGAATTTTCGGCCGTCGCGGGATTTACCTACAATTTCAAGAACAACGACACGCAATATCAGAACGGCACTGATTTTCACGTCGACTGGGGCGCTTCCCAGTTTCTCTCGAAGCAGGTCTTCGTCGGCCTGGTAGGATACGCCTATCAGCAGATCACCGACGACTCCGGACAACACCCGATCCTCGGTGGTTTCCGGTCGCGGGTCGTAGGCGTGGGCCCACAGGTTGGCTTTCTGTTTCCGGTTGGCGACATGCAAGGATATCTCAATCTGAAGGGATACGGCGAATTCGCGGCCGAAAACCGGCCGGCGGGCTGGAATACCTGGCTGACCTTTTCGATTTCTCCAACAGCGCCCACCGGCACGGTGACGCCGACGCGGCGAATTGTGACGAAATAGGTTCAGAAGACTAGCAGTTGGCAACGGCCTAGGCGGGCCTGGCCTGAATGCAACGGGCGCGCGACGCCGAGAAGGATGGCATTCATGTATAACTCGCGTACGTCAATCTTGCTGGCCGCGATTGTTCTTTTCAGCCCACTTGCGCGGGCACAACATGCGCCGGCAACGCCCGTCGCCTCCGAACAACCGCAGGAGATGCTGGCGGCGCAGATCCGCACGCAAGGGTTCGCATGTGACAAGTCGCTTGGTGCGGCGCGAGACAAGAAGCGCTCCAGGCCGGACTACGTGGTCTGGGTACTGAAGTGCAGCAACGCGACGTACCGGATAGCACGCGCGCCCGATATGGCCGCGAAGATCGAGCGCGTTCGATAACGATCGGAATCTTCCCATCCGCTTGCGCTTCTGCTCCTCTCCGCATTGTGTCAGAGGACTTCCAGGTTTCTAGCTGTGAAGTTGCCAGCACCGTCGCCGCGCCGATGCTGTCCGGCTAATTCGCGCAGAGGCCGCTCGCGGAGCCGATCGTGCCATGATGCCATCATGCCCCTGTTTTGCCCGACGGGTCAACTGGATTTCGTAAAATCCGCATCGCGCCGCTTCGCTGAGCCGTTTGGCAATTCTGTCAGCCACTTGGCTACTGTGCATGGGGTTGTTTTCGACGTTTCGGTTTGCCCGCCTCACGGGGCAGCGCTCGTCGGGCCGTCAGTGACGCTTGAAATATTGCACGTCGCGCTCGTGCTTCTCGGCCGCCGCACGGCTCTTGAAGGTGCCGAGGTTGCGGCGCTTGCCGGTCTTGGGATTCACCTTGCGCGAATAGAGCCGGTATTCGCCGGATGCGAGCTTGCGGATCATGGTTGCGCCTCCTGCTTGACGTGATGTCAACGGCCCCTGCCCGCGCAAGTTCCTTTTCCAACCCGCCCGCAACAATCTCGCCTGCGACATGAAGTGAGCAGGATCGCTTTCTAGAAGCACAGCGTGGTGACGAGCTTGCCCTGCTTGTCCTTGATCGCATAGGGACAGCGGATCCGCTCCAGCGCCTTCTTGGCATCCTCGTCGCCGAGCGCGGCCGCACGCTCGTAATAGGCCTTTGCGGCGTCCTTGTCCTTTGGACCGCCGCGGCCTTCCTGCGCGAAGGCGCCCATCCGCTCCAGCGCGCCGGGATGGTTTTGCGCCGCCGCCTTCTCGAACAGCGCGCGCGCCGCGACGTCGTCCTTCTCCCCGCCATTGCCGCTGGCAAGCATCAGGCCGAGCTGGTACTGCGCTTCCGCGTTGGTCTCGGCGGCCTTGCCGAGCAGCGTGCGCGCCTGCGCAGGGTCCGCGGGCGCGCCACCGCCCGCGCTGCCGAGCGCGGCGAGATTGGAGACGCCGCGGGGGTTGCCGGCCTGCGCCGCCTTCTCGAACAATTTGCGCGCCTGCACCTCGTCCTTCGCGATACCGGAGCCGTTGCCATAGGCAACGCCGAGCTCGACCATCGCCGCACTGGAGCCCTTGTCGGCTGCCTTGCGCCAGGCGGCGATCGCCTCGCTCGTCTGCCGGTTGGCCGCATAGGCGCGCCCGAGCGCGAACATCGCACGGCGCGACGAGCTTGCTGCCTGCTTGCAGAATTTGATCGCGGTCGCGACGTCGGAGGCGGCGATGTCGGGCACGCCCTTCACGTCGGCCGGCTTGTCGGGATCGCTGGGATCGGCGGCGACACGGTCGCACAGGACGAGATCGGCCGATTGCGCGTGCGCGGCGACGGGCGCGGCAAGCGCGACGAGGATGGCAAAGAGACAGATCCGCATGGACATCACGTTGCGTCCGCGTGCCGGCGATTTCAAGGCTCGAGTCCTGACCGGCGCAACACGGGCACGACCTCCGGCGATGCCAGATAGCGCAGCAGCGCCTCGGCGGCTTCGGCCTGTTTCGCATCCGCCATGCGTCCGGCGGAGAACACGGCCGGCGTCTGCAAATCGTGCGGGACGGGGCCGATCACCTCGATGCCCTCGACCTGCTTCAGCTCGCTGATCTGCTGCACGGCGAGGTCGGCCTCGCCGCTGACGAGCCGCTCGGCGGTAAAGCCCTGCTCGACGATGGTCGCCTTGGCGTTGATCTCGGCGGCAATGCCGATGCGCGCGATCAGCCGGGCGAAGTACACGCCGCTCGCACCGAGCCGCGAATAGGCAATGGATCGCGCCGCGAGCAGCGTCTTGCGCAGCGCAGCCTCATTGGCGATGTCGGGATGCGGCGCGCCTTTTCGCACGGCGAGGCCGACATAGGAGCGCGCCAGGTCGGCTGCGGTGTCCGCGATCACCCGGCCCTCGCCGATCATCTCGTCGAGCCCTTCGCGCGTGAGGATCACGAGGTCGGCGGCCTCGCCGGCGCGCAAGCGCTTCAGCAGCGCCAGTGTCGGCGCGAAATCGGCATCGACATGAATGCCTCTCGCGGTCTCGAACGCGGAGGACAGGCTGCGCATCGCGCCCATCAGGCCGAGCGTCGAGAGCATGCGAATTCTTTCCATGGGCAATTCCCCGTAGCGATCAGGCGCGATGCATCAGCTTGAGCGCCGCGGTCAGGCGCAGGCTGCGCTTGCCGGCAAGCGCGGTCGCCTCCAGCACCGCCTCCTCGCCGTCATAGCTGCCGGAGAAGCCGATGCCGACCTCGTGGCCGCCAAAGATCGGATCGTCCTTGGCGGGCGTGTGCTCCTGGTTGAGGATCTGCCCCTTCCAGCGGCCGTTCGCGGCGGTGTAGCTGCCGAGGTAATAGAACGACGCATCGCCGCCGAGGATGCGGCCGCGGCTGAGCAGCATCACGCCGGTGAGCCCGCCGTCGACGCCGTCGAGCATGCGCAGGTGAATCGAGTAGAGGCCGTCGACGATGCCGGCCTCGCCGACGCCGCCGGCGATCGGCACCTCGTCTTCCGTGATCGGCGTCATCAGCGACTGGAAGGCCACGCCGGGCAGCTCCTTGAGCTCGCCCTTGAAACGGTAGAGATCGCCGTCGGCAAAACCCTTCGCGATCAGCGTCGCATCATCGGTGCCGGCCATGGCGCGGTAGGTCGGATCGGGGTTGTGGCGGACGGTCTTGATGACGATGTCGACGCCGTCCGCGGTCTTCTCGTAGGTGCCGATATGGGCGAACGCCGAATTGCCGCCGAGCATCGTGCCATTGCCGGCATGCATCACGCTCCGGCCGACGCTATCGCCGAGCTGAAATCGCACCTTGTAGAAGCCTTCAAACACCAGCCGTGTCCCCGGCCCCGCGCGCATCCTGCAGGCACTCTATCCCGATTTTGCCTGACATGGACAGGCCGGCATGGCCGCCAGACCCACAACAAGCGGTGTCATCGGAATGCAAAAATCCGCCGGAGCCTTGCAGCTCCGGCGGATTTAAAAAGCCAACCCGGGCCAGCCCCCAGCCCGGGCCGGGAGGATCTTTAAGCCGCGGCCTTCTTGTCAGCCGGGACGGACGCGATCGTCTTCAGGATCTGCGAAGCGATCTGGTATGGGTCGCCCTGCGAGTTCGGACGGCGGTCTTCCAGATAGCCCTTGTAGCCGTTGTTGGCGAAGGAGTGCGGCACGCGGATCGAGGCGCCACGGTCGGCAATGCCGTAGCTGAACTTGTTCCACGGCGCGGTCTCGTGCTTGCCGGTCAGACGCTTGTCGTTGTCCGGGCCGTAGACGGCGATGTGGTCCATCAGGTTCTTGTCGAATGCCGCCATCAGCGCCTCGAAGTACTCCTTGCCGCCGACCGTACGCATGTACTCAGTGGAGAAGTTGGCGTGCATGCCGGAGCCGTTCCAGTCGGTGTCGCCGAGCGGCTTGCAGTGGAACTCGATGTCGACGCCGTACTTCTCGGTCAGGCGCAGCATCAGGTAGCGGGCCATCCACATTTCGTCAGCGGCCTTCTTGGAGCCCTTGCCGAAGATCTGGAATTCCCACTGGCCCTTTGCGACTTCCGCGTTGATGCCTTCGTGGTTGATGCCGGCCGCGAGGCAGAGGTCGAGATGCTCTTCGACCATCTTGCGCGCGATGTCGCCGACGTTCGAGTAGCCGACGCCGGTGTAGTACGGGCCCTGCGGCGCCGGATAACCGGAGGCCGGGAAGCCGAGCGGACGGCCGTCCTTGTAGAAGAAGTATTCCTGCTCGAAGCCGAACCACGCACCCTCGTCATCGAGAATTGTGGCGCGCTTGTTGGTCGAGTGCGGGGTCTTGCCATCGGGCATCATGACTTCGCACATCACCAGCACGCCGTTGGTGCGGGCACCGTCCGGAAACACCGCGACCGGCTTCAGCACGCAATCCGAGCTGTGGCCTTCGGCCTGCTGGGTGGAGGAGCCATCGAAGCCCCAGAGCGGAAGCTGTTCGAGCGTCGGGAACGACGCGAATTCCTTGATCTGAGTTTTGCCGCGCAAGTTCGGAGTCGGCGTATATCCGTCGAGCCAGATGTACTCGAGCTTATACTTGGTCATTGAGCCTCTCTGTAGATGATGCGAAAGGTGGGGTTGAGAGCCCCCGCACGTTTGTACCCGGCCATCATCGGCCGGCCCTTTACAAGCATTTAACGTGCCAAAAGGCCGCAGCGCGGGAGGTTGTCCACCGCGACCGGAACCGGCCCGCCAGCGCAAAGCCGTCCACAGCGACCTGCGTCATAGCCGCGCACCTTCGCGTGAAGCTGCAGTGCAAAAGTCCCGCGGAAAACGCCTGATTCTGGAGCACGCGGGCCCCTGCCGCAGGCTGCCGATGAAACGCGCATCAACGTCCGGCAACTTTCGCAAAGCCCCGATCCCTGCCTAGCAACCTTTGGAGTGGCCCACGCGTTAGTCACCGACACGCTGCCTTGGGGGGTGCAGACAGTCGACTGCCCACAAAATAGGCGAGAGCTGATTTCGTTTTCAGCACTTTCCAATTCGGGATGCGCGGTCGATATGGGGAGTCCAGTAACCACAATCGAACGAGTCGGGCGCACCATGGAGGCCAAGGCGCTTCGACCGAGGAGCAAATCGAAATGATGAACAATGGACTGAGTCACGGATCTGCGAAGATCTATCAATTCCCCGTCGGGGGCCGCGCGGCTCTCGCCGGGCGCCGCTATGGCGACACCCGCTTTCCCGCCGATCACGCTTCGCTTCCCGCGAACGTCTCGATCTGCAGCGACAGCTGGTACCACCAGGACGCGGTCGACGAAGCAAAGCCCAAATGGGAACGTTAATGCCGGTGCCTGGTTTGAAACCGCCGCGCTCTTTCAAGCGCTCAGCGGAAGTTTGAAAAAGGGTCGAAACAATGAGGTTTCGACCCTTTTTGATTCCGCACATGATTGCGGGCTCAGATCACCGCGCAGGCCGTCACCGGCCGCATCAAATGCTTGACCATGGTCGCCCCGGTCTTGCCGACCGATGATTGCCCCCTGTAATGGTCCGTCGGCAACATAACAAAAAGAAGCTCCCATGTCGGACTCTCCTGCCCGTCACCTCGCATTGCAAGGCGCCAGCAATTTTCGCGACCTCGGCGGTTACGCCACAAGCGACGGTCGCACCACGCGCTGGCGCCACATCTTCCGCTCCAACCATCTCGGCCAGCTCACCGCTGAAGACATCGCGATCGTGCGCGCACTCGGCGTCAGAAGTGCGTTCGACTTCCGCGGCGTCGAGGAGCGCGCGGCCGGCATTTGCGTCGTCAACGAGATCACGGTGCATTCGCTACCGATCGAGCCGACGGTGGTGGCTTCATTGCGCACCGAGCTCGCCAGGGGCGCGCTGACGGGACCGGTCGCGCTTGAGCTCATGCGCGAGTCCTATCGCAACTATGTCCGCCACAACACGCACAGCTTCCGCATGCTGTTCGGCCATCTCCTACAGGACCGCGCTCCGCTCGTGATCCATTGCACCGCCGGCAAGGACCGCACCGGCTTTGCCAGCGCGCTGATCCTGCATGCGCTCGGCGTGCCCGAGGAGGTCATTGCGGAGGATTATCTGCTGACCAATCGCCACTACAAGCGCGACGTGTCGAGCGTCTCCGATCTGCCCGCCGACGTCCTCGACGCCATCGGCTCGGTCAATGCCTCCTATCTGGACGCGGCTTTCGAAGCTGTCGGCCGCGACTATGGCGATGTCGAAACTTACCTGCGCGACGGCCTTAAGCTCGGCGCAGCCGAGCAGACCGCGCTGAAGGAGCGCTATCTTCAGGCGTGAGCGACGCCGGGCGCCTCACGCCGTCGGAGTTGCGGCCTTAATGATGGAATTGGTCAGCGCGAGCGATACCTGCATGGTACTCCAATTGCTCTGATGCAGCTTCAGATCATCCTCCGGATCCAGCAGCTGCTCGAACGAAGCGTTGTTTAGCACGTGCCAGTGGCGCATTAGCGCCCAGCGCTGGAACAGATTGACCTTGGCGTCCTCCGCCGCGGTTCGGATCGCCGAAACCATCTTCTCCGCAAGATCGGCGTTGTCGTCGAACAGCATGGCCGTCACGTATTGCGGGTCGATCAGGACAACATCCATGGTCAGGTGACCGCGCAGGAGCGCCAATCCCCCGATGATGTTCGCGACCACTTCGTCGAAGTTGAACTCCTTCTGGCGAAAGACCGCATTGGTTCCGACCTGCCAGAGCACCAGAGAAGGATTGTCAGCAAAGATATCGTCTTTGAACCGAGCCACTTCCAATGGCGCTTCTTGGCCGCCCTGGCCACGGTTGAACACGTCGACCCGGATGTTCGGATGCGGATCGTCATCCTTGTAGTGCTTTCTCAAATACAGCTCGAGCCGCGCGGGATAGGGAACGACATTGCGAAGTCCCGCAGTCGATGACGACCCCATCGCCACGACGCGCACGGGGCCCCTTCCGTTCAACGCGGCCCGGAAATTCTCCAGGGGATGCTTCAAATCAACGATCTCAGGGGGACAATCGACAGTCGGCAATTCGTCAGACATGAACCAAACCTCCGCGCCGCCATCTAAAGTTGCAGCAATCATTCAGCCTTGATGCCGCCGCCATTGCAAGTCCAATTCGCCTCACGCAATAGTCGGCGCGAATTGAGACGACGGAGAGTATCGTGCAGGGAAAAATCATTGTGGTGACCGGCGCGCTCGGCGCGCTTGGCAAGGTTGTCGCCGACGTCGCGCAATCACGCGGCGCGCGGGTCGCCGGCATCGATCACGCGCCCTCTCAACTGCCGGCGACGGCCGAGCGCATCGAGATCGGCGGCGTCGACCTGTCCGACCCGGCGCAGGCGAAGACGGCGGTGGATGCCGCCGCAAAGCATTTCGGCAGGCTGGACGCCCTGGTCAATATCGCCGGCGGCTTTGCCTTCGAGACCGTTGGCGACGGCGACATCAAGACATGGCACCGCATGCATGCGCTGAACGTGCTGACGGCCCTCAACGCCTCGCACGCGGCACTGCCGCATCTTGCTTCTTCAAAGGCGGGTCGCATCGTCAACATCGGCGCCATGGGCGCGCTGCAGGCTGGCGCCGGCATGGGGTCCTACGCGGCATCGAAGGCGGGCGTGCACCGCCTCACCGAGGCGCTCGCCAACGAATGGAAGGGCAAGATCACGGTGAACGCGGTGCTGCCGTCGACCATCGACACCAAGGCGAACCGCGCCGACATGCCGAAAGCCGACTTCGCCAAATGGGTGGCGCCGCAGGAGCTTGCCGAGGTGATCCTGTTCCTCGTGAGCGACGCCGCGAGTGGCGTCACCGGCGCGCTGATTCCGGTGAGCGGACGGGTGTGATCAATCCGGCACCAGCAGCCGCAGATTGCCCTTGAAACGGATGCTCTGCTTGCCCGCGAGCGCCATGCCTTCGCCATAGGCGGTCTCGTCGGTGTAGGTGCCGCTGAAGCCGATGGTGACGACCTTGCGACCCCATATGGGGCGCTCGTCGAACGAGGGCGAATGCTCCTCGTTGGTCAGCTCGCCCTTCCACTTGCCGTCGGCGGAGGTGTAGCTGCCATGGGCAAAGAAAAAGGAATCGCCGCCGCGCATGGTGCCGTCACGCAGCACCATAACGCCCTGATTGCCGCCCTGCACGCCATCCAGCATCTCGATCCGGATGTGATAAAGCCCGTTCCTGATCGTCATATTCGCGCGCGCCCGCCTGTTCCGCGCGCAGGGGTATAGCTGGCTTGACCGCGTCCGGGCAAATGGGCCGGCAGCCCGAGTCCCATCCGGGCTAAACTGGCCGCAACTGATTCTTCTTCTTCGATCGGAAACTCACTGTGGAAACCGCGCTCTATCTCCCCGTCAAACGCTTCCTCGAAGAGCTCGGCTTCTCCGTGAAGGGCGAGATTGGCGGCTGCGATCTCGTGGGCCTGAGCGCCGGAGATCCGCCGGTGGTGGTGATTGGCGAGCTCAAGCTCGCCTTCAATCTCGAGCTGATTCTGCAGGCGGTCGATCGCGCGCCAGCGGGCGACGAAGTCTGGATCGCCGCAAAGATGTCGATCCGCGGCAAGGGCCGCGAGAGTGACGCACGTTATCGCAATCTATGTCGGCGCCTCGGCTTCGGGATGCTCGGAGTGAGCGATAACGGCCAGGTCGAGGTGCTCGTGAAGCCACCGACGGCAGGCCCCCGCCGCGAGCCGAAGACGCGCTCGCGGCTCGTGGCCGAGCATCAGCGCCGCCAAGGGGATCCCGTGCTCGGCGGCAGCACGCGCGCGCCGATCATGACGGCATACCGGCAGCAGGCGCTGGCCTGCGCATCGGAGCTTGCCGCAGGCCCGCGGCGCGTGCGCGAATTGCGCGAGCGCTGCCCCGATGCCGGCAAGATCTTGCTTAACAATGTGTATGGCTGGTTCGAGCGCGCCGACCGGGGAATCTACGGGCTAACGGAGGCAGGACAGACGGCGCTCAAACGCTGGCCGCAGCAACGGGCTACGATCGATGCCGGTGTCGCGTCACCGCCATGACATCCGACCGGTGCATAGCTGAGATGCCACACCGATTTCATATTGCAATGCAGCATCTCAGGCACTAGGTATCCCGGCATCAAAACGAGGCCGTTATGAACGCAGACTGGAATACCAAATATGGCACGCGGCGCGTGCGCCACGATCCGCCCACCCTGGACGAGGCGATCTTCGCCGCCATCGGCATCACCGACGACCAGGAGCAGCAGGCCGAGATCGCCGCAGCGCTGATGGGCATGCCGCTCGAAACCGTTCAGGCCGAGGTCAAGAAGCAGGCGCGCACCAACAGCCGCATCACTGCGACGCGCGTGATCGCCGGCGAGCAGGGTGCGCAGCGCTCCGTGGTGGTCGAACGCCGTGTCATCCGTCGCTTCGGCAACGACAAGCGCACCGGCACCTGAGCGCTCATTCCTTGGCTCCAATAAAACAGCGGACCGGCCTTGCCGGTCCGCTTTTTGATTCAGGCCTTTGAATTTCAGGTCTCTTGATTTCAGGCTGCGCGATTGCCGTACATGCTGGAGATCAGCTTCCAGCAGGTCGAGTTGAAGTTGAGAATCGCGCGGCCGGCCTTGAACGGCGCCGCTGCGAGCTCAGCGAGCTCGGCCTCGGGCGTCTTGCCAAGATCGATCGTGCCTGTGGACTCACCATGTCGGAACTGCAGATGCGCACCGAACTTCTTGGCGAGCGCCCGCATGGCGTGATTCTCCGCTCCCGTGGTGATGCGCAGGCTCTTGTAGCCCTTCCAGCGCGCTTCCGCGATCAGGCGGCTGAACAGCACGGTGCCGACATTCTGGCGGCGGGCGGAGGCTTCCACGCTGAAGGCGACCTCAGGCAACGAATCGCCCTCCGGCGGATGCAGCTCGGCCGCACCACGAACCACGCCATCGACGATATAGGCGACGATCACGGTGCCATCCTCGGCGCAGCGGGCGGCGTAACGCTCGATGAAGCTGTCGTCGAGAAAACCGTTAAAGCGATCATGCCGGCTTTCGGCATCGAGCCTGAGCAGGTGATCGCGCAACAGCGGCAATTCTTCCTGCTGGATCAGGGTCCGCACATAGCCCGGAGCGGTGCGGACGGTGTCTTCAAGTACCACGTCAAAACTCCTCTTGGTGTCCCTCGAGGAGGCGTTCGAATCCCTAGGCCTCCAATATTGTGCGTCGCAGCAAATTTTTCAAGACGGGAACCTGCTCAAGTTTGAGGCAGCGAGAACGACTAATTCGTTAACAAAATCAAGCCTCCGTAGTTTTTACAGGACCAGCTGGGTCTGGGTCACGATAGCGATCAGCTTGCCATCCCCGGTCTCCAGCCGAGTGGTCCAGACCTGGGTCCGCCGGCCCCTATGGACCGGCGTGGCAATGGCGACGACCGTGGTTCCCTCCTTCGCCCCGCCGATGAAATTGGTCTTGCTCTCCAGGGTGGTCGTGCCCTTTGCGTCCTCCGGCAGGTTGATCACGGTTGCGGCTGCGCCGACGGAATCGGCGAACGCCATCACCGCACCGCCGTGGACGGTGTGATGCAGGGTACAGAGATCGGGCCTGACAATCATCCGTGCCACCACGCGATCCTTCTCCGCTTCGACGAACTCGACGCCCTTGAGCTCGGCAAACGGCATCTTCATCGCTTTAACTTTCTCAAGCGGCGTCATCGGATCTCCTCCCAATTCGTTCTGTTCTCAAGGTGAAATGCACAGTGCGGCAAAGCAATGACGCCCGAGGTAATGGTTATCGTGACACGGCCGAGGCACTTGCTCATATGGTTTTGTCGCCGATCATCCTGCAACCGGGACCGGCGGCGTTGACCGACCGGCTCGATGCGATCGTGATGGCGTTGTGGGGCGAGCGCAGCTCCATCATCCGTCATTGCGAGCGTAGCGCGCTGCGCTCGCAATGACGGTTGAGGCAGCATTCGTCCCTCACGTTACCGCATTGACGACCTGATACTCCGGCCGCCGCCACACCTCGCCTGCGATTACGTCCTCGATGATCTCGGCCGCCTTCATGACTTCCGCCTCGCCGATATACAGCGGCGTGATCCCGAACCGCATGATGTCAGGCGCGCGGAAATCGCCGATGAGGCCGCGGGCGATCAGGGCCTGCATGGCGGCGTAGCCGCCCTCGAAGGCGAACGAGACTTGCGAGCCGCGGCACTCGTGCGCACGCGGCGTGACCAGCTTCAAGGGGGGGCAGCGGCGTTCGACCTCAGCGATCAACAGATCGCCGAGCGCCAGCGAGCGGGCGCGGACCTCCTCGACGTCAATCCGATCCCAGATATCGAGCGAAGCCTCCAGCGCCGCCATCGCCAGCACGGGCGGCGTGCCGACACGCATGCGCTCGACGCCGCCCGCGGCAGCATAGCCAAGCTCAAATGCGAAGGGCTTTGCGTGCCCCATCCAGCCGGACAGTGCGGTGCGTGCGCTGTCGGCGTGACGCGGGGCGACATAGAGGAAAGCCGGCGCGCCCGGGCCGGCATTGATATATTTGTAGGTGCAGCCGGCCGCAAAATCGGCACCACAGCCGGCGAGATCGACCGGCAGTGCGCCGGCCGAGTGGGCGAGATCCCAGACCGTGACGATGCCAAGCTCATGCGCCTTTGCGGTCAGCTTCGCCATGTCGTGACGGCGGCCGGTGCGGTAGTCGACCTCGGTGATGTACAGCACCGCAATCTCTTCCGACAGCGCGGCCTCGACCTCCTCGGGCGCCACCAGACGCAATTGATGGCCTCGCCCGAGCGTCGCGATCAGGCCTTCGGCCATGTAAAGATCGGTCGGGAAATTGCCGGTGTCCGACAGGACGCCCTTGCGCGATGCATTCATGTCGAGCGCGGCGGCGAGCGCTTGATAGACTTTGAGCGACAGCGTGTCGCCGACCATGACCGACCCCGCCTTCGCGCCGATCAGCCGCGCGATGCGGTCGCCAACGTGGCGCGGCTGCGCATACCAACCGGCGCTGTTCCAGGCGCGGATCAACTCGTTGCCCCACTCCGCCATAATGACGCGGTTGACGCGCTCGGCGACGCCAAGCGGCAATGCACCGAGCGAATTGCCGTCGAGATAGATCACGCCGTCAGGGAGATGAAAGAGCGCCTTGGTGTCGTCGTAGACGCGAAGCCTGGTCATGGACACATCTCTACAAAATGGTGCGCACGCGCCAGAGCTCGGGAAATAGCTCGACCTCCAGCATGCGCTTGAGATAGCTGACGCCGCCGGTGCCGCCGGTGCCACGCTTGAAGCCGATGACCCGCTCGACCGTCGTCACATGGTTGAACCGCCAGCGGCGAAAATAGTCCTCGAAATCAACCATCTTCTCGGCGAGCTCGTAAAGCATCCAGTGCGTCTCCGGCGCCTCGTAGACGATACGCCAGGCCTGCAGCACGCCCTCGTTGAAGCTGTGGGTCTCGCGGACGTCGCGCGAGAGCACAGCGGCCGGCATCTTGAGCCCGTTGCGATCGGCGAGCCGCAGCACCTCGTCATAGAGGCTCGGCGTCGCAAGCTCGTCCTCGAGCAGCTTCGTCGTCTCGGCATCGTGCGCGTGCGGCTTGAGCATGGCGTGGTTGCGGTTGCCAAGCAGATATTCGATCAGCCGGTACTGCCGCGACTGGAAACCTGATGATTGCCCGAGCTGCGAGCGAAAGCGCGTGTATTCGCTCGGTGTCATCGTGCGCAGCACGTCCCAAGCGCCGTTGAGCTGCTCGAAGATGCGCGACATCCGCGCCAGCATCTTCATCGCGGGCTGCACCTCGTCTTTGGCGATGGCGCGGCGTGCGGCGCTGAGTTCGTGGATGGCAAGGCGCATCCACAGCTCCGTGGTCTGATGCTGGATGATGAACAGCATCTCGTCATGCGCTTCGGAGAGCGGATGCTGTGCACCGAGGATCGCATCCAGCGCCAGATAGTCGCCATAGGACATGCGTCGGGCGAATTCGGTCTCGGCGCCTTCGCTTGAAGGATCGTAATCGCTGGACGTCATGGCAGGCCCTCTCGATCGATCATCCCTTTGCGCCCCGTCAGTCGAGGCCGATCAGGCGCGCGGTGATCGGCGACGACGGATCCCTAAGCGCATCGATCACGGTAAAATGGTTGAGCCCGGGATCGACGACGAGACGCGTCGGCACGTCAAAGCCGGTCCAGACGTTGGCGAACAAGTCGGACTGGCGGATGAACTCGGGCCGCTCACTGCCGCCGACCCAGGCGGTCAGAGGCGAATGTCCGCGTGGCAGATGCAGCGCCGCGCTTTCGCGCGTCGCCTCCTCCATGGTCATGCGAAGTGTCTCGTTCATCCTGGTCTTGAGCAGCGGCCGCAGATCGTGCAGGCCGCTGATCGAGAGCGTGCCGGCGATGCGGTTGAAGACGGCGGGCTCAAGCCGGCTGTCGTCGCAGAGCATGCGCGTCACGAGATGCCCGCCGGCGGAGTGGCCCGCCAGCCGGATCGGCCCCGCGACGAGCGAGGCCGCTGTCGCTATCGCGGCGGTGATTTCGGCGGTGATGCCGGAGATGCGCGCGGCCGGCGTCAGCGTGTAGCTCGGCAGTGCTACCGCCCAGCCATGGTGGCGCGCACCTTCGGCGAGATCAGTCCAGGTCGACTTATCGAAGCGCATCCAGTAACCGCCATGCACGAACACGACGAGACCCCTGCTGTCGCCGTCGGGCAGGACCAGGTCAAAACGCTGGCGCTCACCGGAGCCGTAGGCGACGTCGGGACGAAAACCCTTCAGCGCGGCGCGATAAGCCGCCGCCCGCTCCGCCCATTGCGCCGGCATCTTATCCGAGCCCGGGATATGGGCCGAATTGGCGTAAGCGTCATCCCAATCGCGCATCGTGACTCCGAGGACCCGCCCAGCGAACCCAGCGCCAGTCTGCCACCGGTCGGGCCGGCATCCTAGTCTTTCTTTTAAGCTTAAAGGATTTGGATGAGCCCCCGGATTGGGCAGGCCGGCGCCCCCGGCGACTCACTCCATCATTGCGAGCGAAGCGAAGCAATCCAGTCTACCTCCGGGGCGGCAGTCTGGATTGCTTCGTCGCAAGAGCTCCTCGCAATGACAAAGGAGAGAGGCTTACGCCTTCTCCACCCCGCACCATTCCGCGATGAACAGCGCCATCGCCTTGGTGGTCTGCTTCAGCGAGTCCAGATCGACATATTCGTTGAAGCCGTGCATCTCCCCGCCGCTGGCGCCAAAGCACAGGCTGGGGATGCCGTAGTTGAGGCCGTAGAAGCGGGTATCGGTGAGCGCGGTGAAGACGAGATCTTCGACCGCGCCGCCATAGACCTTGTTAAAAGCTTTGCCGAACGCGGCTTCCGGTGCCGCGGAATCGGTCAACTCATAGCCTTCCGACAGGAAGCCCGACCATTCGACCTCCGGCGGATTGTTGGCGAGGAAGCGGTGGTTGCGCGAGGCAGCGGCAACGCAGGCCATGATCTCCTTCTGGTGATCGGCGACCGACCAACCCGGCAGGATGGCGATACGGCAATCGACGTCGCACCAGGCCGGCACGCTGGAGGCCCAATCGCCGCCCTTGATGATGCCGGGGTTGAAGTTGATGGGATGGCTGAGCGTATTGAAGTGACGATCGGCCTTGGCGCGCTCGTTCCACTCGATCTCGAGCTTCTGTAGCGCATGGACGAGGTGATAAGCCGCCATGATCGCATTGGAGCCGGAGCCGGCAAAGGCGACATGGGTCGGATGGCCCTTCACGCGCAGGCGAAACCAGATCACGCCGACCTGCGAGCGTACCATCTTGCCGGCGGTGGGCTCGGGGATGAAGCAGGCATCGGCCCGGTAGCCGCGCTGAAGCGTCGAAAGTGCGCCGACGCCGGTGCTCTCCTCTTCGATCACCGACTGAAAGTGAATCCGCGCGGTCGGCTTGAAGCCGGCCGCCTTGATCGCGTCCAGCGAATAGAGCGCGCCGATGGTACCCGACTTCATGTCGCAGGCGCCGCGGCCGAACATCTTGCCGTCCTTGATGACAGGCGCGAACGGCGGTGTGTCCCACAATTCCAGCGGCCCCGCGGGCACCACGTCGCAATGCCCCTGGAGGATCAGCGATTTGCCGGCCTCGGTGTTCGGACGATAGGTGCCGACCACCGAGCGTGCCTTGGAGAAATCATGCTCGATCGGCCCGAAGCCGCGCAGATCCTTGAGATCATCGACGTTGATGTGCCAGTCGTCGACCTCGTAGCCCCGCTCGCGCAGGAGGTCGCCGATCATGTCCTGGCACGGTCCCTCCGCCCCGCGGGTCGAAGGGATCGCAACGAAATCGCGTGTGGTCGCAAGCTGGGCTTCGAAGCCGGCATCGATGGCGTCAAGAATCCTCTGCTGCGTTTCGGCGTTCATCAGGCAACTCCGGGCATCTAGTTGGTCAACGGTGCACGCAAGCTAGCCGATTTCAGCCGTTCGGGTACTCCACAAAATAAGCATCCCGCAATGCATCTTCGAGCAGGCGGCCTTCCGAATAGCCATTCAGCGTCGCGGGCCGGCTCACGCCGTCGAGCAGCCGCGGGCACGGCTCCGGCGCGCCGAGAACGGTGTGGACCGGAATGCGCTCGGCATAGATCGGTAATTCGTAGTCTTCTTCGTCGTCGGCGACACCCTTGGCGCGGACCTTTGCGGACGCTTCCTCGATCTCCATCGCGATGAAGGAGGTCGCCTTGATCTCCTGGGTGTTGCTGGCCCGCAGGCTCGCGGTGCGATCCGGAAAGAAGCGGTCGACCATCGCGACCACGGCGCGCTCTTTCTCTGCGGGGTCGGTCACGAGATAGGCTGTGCCGAACGCCATCACCGCGCGGTAGTCGGCGGAATGATTGAAGCCGCAGCGCGCCAGCACAAGGCTGTCGAGATGGGCGACCGTCAGGCACACCCGCTCGCCCCTCGTCTGGTTGCGCAACATGCGGCTCGCGCTCGAGCCGTGCCAATAGAGCTTCATCCCCTCGCGCCAGAAGAAGGTCGGCGTGCAATAGGGCTGACCGTCGATGACGTAGGAGACATGGCACAGCATCGAGGAATCCAGGATGCGATGAACCGTCTCGTAATCGTAGAAGCCGCGATCGTGCCGGCGCTTCACCTGATTGCGCGCTGACGTCGGATAGAAATCTTGGCTCTCGGTCTGGCTCACGGCCGCTCCTCATCAGAATTGGACGAATTCGAGACCGGTTGTAACTGCGCATTTGGTCTGCGATAGTGCCAATTCCATGCAAAAACTTCCGACCAATTCTCTCGTCCCTGCCAAGGCCGAGCTGCCGCTCGATCTCATTGGCCCGCACATCACCGCCGGCGCCTCCTCATCGCACCGGCTGTACCAGGCCCTGTGCGAGATGATCGTCTCTGGCCTCGTCAAACCTGGCGAGCCGCTGCCGCCGTCGCGCACGCTCGCCAAACAAACCGGCTTTCGGCGCAACGCGGTCGTCACGGCTTACGAGCGCCTGATCGCCGACGGGTTCGCGCAAGCGACCGTCGGCTCTGGCACGTTCGTTGCCGCGCGCATTCCGGCGCGCGCGGCCATACAGAAGAAGCCGAAGGTGATTGTCGAGGCGCCAAAGCAAGGCGCGCTCTCGCTCGGCTGCACCCATATCGACGAGCGCGCGGTACAGCGCTTTCGCGCTTTCGTTGGCCGACGCATGCGCGCCTTCGGCGCCGAGCATCTGCATTACGGCGATCCGCGTGGCAGCCGCGAGTTGCGCGTCGCGATCGCGGACCATCTGCTCTCAGCGCGGGGGCTGCGCTGCGATCCCGACCAGATCATGCTCACATCAGGAACGCTGCACACGCTGCGCATCGCTCTCGGCACGATCCTGAAGGCCGACGATCAGGTCTGGTGCGAGGACCCCGGCTATCCCATAGCACGCCGGACCATCGCCCAATGCGGCTATCGCATTGTGCCCATTCCCGTCGACGCCCATGGCCTGCAAATCGCGACGGGCCGCACGGGCGCGCCTTCCGCACGCGCGGCCTATGTCACGCCGTCGCATCAGTTTCCGCTCGGCGTGCAGATGTCGATGCCGCGGCGGCTGGAGCTGCTCGACTGGGCGAAGCAGGCCGGCGCCTTCGTGTTCGAGGACGATTACGACAGCGAGTTCCGCTATGACGGCGCGCCGCTGAAGTCGCTCGCCGGCATCGATCACCTCCAGCGCGTGATCTACATGGGCACGTTTGCCAAGACGCTGTTTCCGGGACTGCGCATCGGCTATTGCGCCCTGCCCGAACGCTTGATCGGCGACGTCACGGCCGCGCGCGCCGCGCTCGACCGTTTTCCCGGAACGCTGATGGAAGGCGCGGTCGCCGATATGCTCAATTCCGGCGCGTTTGCCGCAAACCTCAAGCGCGTGCGCAAGCTTTACCGCGAGGCGCGTGATGCACTGGCCGAAACGCTCGAAGCGGCATCGGATGGCGCGCTGTCGGTCCCGGTGCCGTCGCAGGGCCTGCACCTCGTGGCGCAGTTCGATCCGGCCGTTGCGCCAGCGGTTGCGGCCGAAGCGAAACAGGCCGCGGGCGCAGAGGGCTGGCTGCTCGCCGACACTTATACGCGGGCGCGGCCGCTTCCCGGCTTCGTGCTGGGATTTTCCGGGCACGCGGTTCCACAACTCGTCGCCTCCGCCGAAAGGCTCGCGCGGGAAGCGCGCGCCGCCTTGCGCAACAAAAGCAAGGCGGGCCGGCGGGCGTGACAAAGGTCCACTATGAGAATCGTGTGCCGCTCCCTACATTGCCGCACCGACGCCGGAATCCCTCATCATGTCACCCTGTCGTGCAGCCTGTCTCTCAGTCCTGATCTCCGCCATGCTCGCGACGGCGGCACACGCGGCCACGGTCGGGCGCGAGCAGGACATCGTCGATCTCAAGCTTGGTCAGCGCGTGATGGTGGATGACGGAACCTGCCCGGCCGGACAGGTCAAGGAAGTTCGCGGTTCGAAGATGAGCGACAAAGGCGTCGTGCGAACCAGCTCCTGCGTGGCGCGGTACGGTCCGAAATCGAAGTAACAGTCAGGATTTCGCCGGGTCGAACATGCACTGCAGGGTCGGCTTGGCGATCTTGGTGAAGGTCGCGCCGATTTCGCTTTGCTTTGCCGCCGGCACCCAATCGGTCTCGATCGTGGGAACGCCGGTCTCGCTGATGCCGCGCAGCAGCGCCTCGCGCAGGTCGCGATCCTCGACCGCGGCCGCGGCATGATCATGCAGACAGCCGCAGACCTCCTCCGGATGCTCCCAGCGCCCGAGCATGCGCGGGGCACATTGCCGCACGAATTCGGTGCGCGGGTCGGGCAGCCGGGTCGGCGCGCGCACCTGCGCCTGGACGGAACCGATCGTCAGAAGGGAGAGGACCGCTGCAGCGCAGAGACGAAGGTACATGATGGCTTTTGCCGGCTGATTTTCTTGTTGCTGATCAGAAGCGCGCGGCGAGAACGATCGGCTGAGGCGCCGTGGTGGTCACCGGCGAGCCGCTGTACTGGAAGGTGCCGATACCGGGCAGACTACCGTCCGGCGCGCCGCCAAACGAGGAACCGGCGAGCACGAAGCCGAAAGCAAGGATGAAGCTGAGCGCGCGCATGATATGTCCCCGAATTGCGTGGCCGGCGGTGTGCCGCCGTCGTTGTGAAGCTGATAACCATCCGCGGTTTCTCCCGTGATGCGCCCAAAGCCGAAAATGGTTTCTTTCCCGGTGAGAATTGTTTCGTCGCCCGCGATCTGACGAAACAATTCCCGGAAAACGTCAATCATTTCAGATAGGGCACGTGACAGTTAGAACCTGCTTGGGAGAAACCATCCACGCAGGTTGAGGTGACGCGGTCACATTCACGACGTCAGCGCTTCACATGCATTTTACGGTTTCCTGCTGAAGAGAACCGCAAGCGAAGGCCGGACCCGCTGATGAACCCGGAGCTCGCCGGGCACGACCGAAGCCTTCGAGAACCGAAAGGCCCGTCAACCGGGCACATGTGAGGAATGGCCACCATGATGGCGCAAGATCGCGCAATGGCGCGCGACGCGGCCGAACGGAACGACCGCGCCGATCAACGCGCCGCTTCGCCAGGGGCGATGGCTCTGCAATCAGGCCGCGGCTACGAGGCCGCGCCGCAGGCGTTCGTGCGGCTGAGCGGCTCGCACCATGCGAAACCGCGCGTCAGCCGCGATCCCGTCACTGAGTGAACGCAAGTGCGTCACTGAGTGAAGAAGTCGCCGCACTTCTGGACGTTCGCGTCGGCCGGTCCCCACGGCATGATCGGCACCGTCGAGGTCGAGTTCTTCGGCGATCCCTCGATCAGCTTGTCCGAATAGACCATGTAGACGAGCACATTGCGCTTTGAGTCGCAGCCGCGCACGATCTGCATCTTCTTGAAGAAGAGCGAACGGCGCTTGCGGAACATGTCGTCGCCCTGCTCCATCTTGTCCCTGAACTTGATCGGACCGATCTGGCGGCAGGCGAGCGAGACGTCAGAAACCTCCTCGGCCAGACCCAGCCAGCCCTTGAAGCCACCCTTCTCAGGCACGGTAAAGTGACAGGCCACGCCTTCGACTTCGGGGTCGTCGAGGCCGTAGGTCGCAAGCTTGTCATTCGGGCTCATCCATTTGAACACGGTGGAGCGGCGAAAGATCAGATCCGGCTCGTCGGCGGCTTGCGCGGACGCCACCGGCACGGCCATAGCCAGAAGCAATAAAGCGAGGCCTTTCAAGCGGATGCCGGAAAGACCGGGGAAACGAGATGACATGAAGTTCTCCGGTAAGAAGTCCCGGCAATGTAGGTATGGGGTGATCGTTCAGGAAGACGATGGCATCCGGGCGCGGTCGCCGTTTACCGCTCCGTGAGGCTTTTTTGCTACGTCTTGGACAAAAGTAGCTGATGGCAGAACCGCCCTGCTGGTGAACGCGTATCCCCTCTGCGAGACTAATGTCTGATTTGGATTACGGATTCGAGGAATGACTAGCGTGAACGGGTCCCGTTTTGCCGCCGCGCCCGCACGGCTGTGGCAGTTCGCCGTTTTGACGGCCGCGGGTGCGATCGGTACGACCAGCCAGGCAGAAGCAGCGTTCTATTACACGCCGGATTATTCGGACGGGTCCTACTACGCGCGGCCGGTGCGGCATCCCGACGAGCCACAGCAGAAGCCGCAGAAGCGCGGCTCGGCAGCCAAAACCAAGAACGCGGCGCGCGTCGAGAAGGAGACCGACGCGAAGCCGCGGGGTCCGCTCGTCATCGTCGTCTCGATCGACCGGCAGAAAGTGACGATCTACGATTCCAGCGGCGTGTTCGCGGAGTCGCCGGTGTCGACCGGCATGAAGGGCCACTCGACGCCGATGGGCGTGTTCAGCGTCATCCAGAAGCACAAATTCCACCACTCCAACATCTATAGCGGCGCGCCGATGCCGTACATGCAGCGGATCACCTGGTCCGGCATCGCCATGCATGCCGGCGTGCTGCCGGGCTATCCGGCCTCGCACGGCTGCATCCGCATGCCGATGGCATTCGCCGTGAAAATGTGGAACTGGACCAAGATGGGCGCGCGCGTGATCGTCACGCCCGGCCAGATGACGCCGCAAAACTTCTCGCATCCGATGCTCGCTTCGCTGCGCGTCCCGCCGCAGCCGGCTGCCAGCGTCGAGCCGACGACGAGCGTTGGCAACAAGGCGGACAAGGGTGCGCCTGAAACCAACGTCACGGACGCCAAGCCCGTCGAGACCAAGTCGTTTGAGACCAAGACCGCCAGCGCCGACGGCGTGCTCGAGCTGCGCTCCACGGTTGGCCATACCGTGATGTCGGATGTGACCACGGGCAATGCGCCGGTCCGCGAGGAGGCGGTCAAGACTGACGTCAAGGCTGACACCAAGTCCGCCGAGGCCTCCGAGCCGGCCAAGCAGCCAGACGCGGCGGCGGCGACGGACGAGGCTGCCAAGGCCGCTGACGCAGCGAGCACCGAAGCGAAGCCTGCGGAAGCTGCCAAGGCGACCTCGGACGAGAAGCCGGCTGACAAGGTCGAGGCCGCGAAGTCAGAGCCGGCCAAGGCTGACGCGGCAACGACCGAGAACAAGCCCGACGCGGCGGTGACGGCAATTGTGCCCGCCCAGGCCGCTTCGCCGGAGGCAAAAAAGGACCAGACCCGCGTTGCCGATCCCGCGCCGTCCGTGAAGCCGGACCTGCCGAAGCGGACCGGTCAGATTGCGGCGTTCATCAGCCGCAAGGATTCCAAGCTCTACGTGCGGCAGAATTTTGCGCCGCTGTTCGACGTGCCCGTGACGATCGCGGCAAGCGACCGGCCACTCGGCACCCACGTATTCACCGCTGAGATCGACAAGACCGATGCCAATGCGCTGCATTGGTCGGTGGTGTCCCTGCCCGTTGCCGTTCGTGCCGCCGCGCGCGAGGACGACGGTCACGCCACGCGCCGCCAGCGCGGCGCCGCCGTGATCCCCGTTGCCGCAAAGCCGGTGATTACTCCGGACAGCCCGGCCGAGGCACTGGATCGCATCACGATCCCTGCCGACGCCATGGCGAAGATCAACGAGTTGCTCACCACCGGCGGCTCGGTCATCGTCTCCGACCAGGGCATCAACCAGGGCGAGACCGGCGAAGGCACCGACTTCATCGTCCGCCTGTACTGAGCCGGGCTGCGCTAAGCTTGGCACCGCGTCAGATAACGCGGTGTTGAGCCGGCCGGTCGTCTCGCCGGAGCAGGCTGCGTGCCGGGTCACATCCGGGGGAACCTTGGGCACAATTGGAGCGAAGCGCCAAACAGCCGTTGCAATGGCGATGGGCCACCAACTAGGCTAGGATGATCAGGGGCAGGATAGGTTTTGCCGGAGGCGAAAAGCCGCGGCGGAACAACGGGATCAATCTCGAGGACAACACCATGCGTGTGGCGGCAGGACTGATTTTGGCAAGCGCGATCTCGGTTGCGCTGACAGGCGCGGCGTGGTCGCAGACCCCGGCCGCAAAACCCGCAGCCGCCACCCAGGCTGCCCCCGCGGCCGCTGCTCCGGCACCCGCTGCAGCCCCTGCAGCGCCCGCGCCGCAAGCCGCCGCGTTCCCGCCTCCGCCGCAACAAGCGCCGCAGCCGGCCCGCGCGGCCTGCAACAATCCGGACGCGCTGGGCGTCGCCCGCACCGTCGAGATCGACACCACAGGCGGTCCCGGCTTCGGCTTCGAGCATTTCAAGGAACTCGACTTCCTGCGCGACAAGGAGGTCGTCCTGACCTTCGACGACGGTCCCTGGCCGCACAACACGCCCGCCGTGCTGAAGGCGCTCGCCGACCAGTGCACCACCGGCATCTTCTTCTCGATCGGCAAGCACGCCACCTACGAGCCGGAGATCCTGAAGCAGGTCTACGCGGCCGGCCACACCGTCGGCACCCACACCTGGTCGCACGCCAACCTCAACAACAAGAAGCTCTCCGAAGCGCAGCGCAAGGAAGAGATCGAGAAGGGCATCAGCGCGGTGAAATGGGCGCTCGGCGGCATCTCGCCGGCTGCGTTCTTCCGGTTCCCGGCGCTGCAGCATCCGCCCGAGATGGTCACCTATCTCGGCAACCGCAACGTCGCGATCTTCTCCTGCGACATCGACTCGTTCGACTTCAAGGCCTCGAAGCCCGAGAAGGTGATCGACACCGTGATGAAGGGGCTCGACAAGAAGGGCAAGGGCATCCTCCTGATGCACGACTTCCAGAAGCACACCGCGGAAGCCCTGCCCGAGCTTTTGAACCGTCTCAAGGCCGCCGGCTACAAGGTGGTAGCGATGCGCGCCAAGGCGCCGGTCGCCTCGCTCCCCGAATACGACCAGGAGCTGATGAAGGACGTCAAGCTGCCGACGGTGAGCACGCGCCCGGTCAATTCCGTGGTGACGACCGTTTCCGAATAGCCGTCGCTTGTCTTTCCATTTCGAAGGTTACGTCATCGTCTCGGCGGACGGCATGCTCGCCGACGCCAGCCGCGTCATGCCCGACAGCCTGAAGTTCGAAGGCGACAAGCTGTTCTTCGAGCAGGCGCTCGACGGCGCAGCGCTGATCGTGCACGGCCGCAACTCGCATGAGCAGCACCCGAACTCGCCCAAGCGCAAGCGGCTGATCGCCACCCGCAAGATCAAGGCCCTCACCGTCGATCCGGAGATGCCGAACGCGACGCTGTGGAATCCGGATCATGCAAGCTTCGAAGAGGCTGCCGCCTTTGCCGACGTCGCCTCGGGACGGATCGCAATCATCGGCGGCCCCCTCGTGTTCGACATGTTCATGGACCGCTTCGACACGTTCTGGCTGTCGGAAGCCCCGCATGTGCAGCTCGCCGGCGGCGAAGGCTGTTTCGTGGGCGTGCCGGAGCGGACACCGCACGAGGTGCTGGCGTCGCATGGGATGAAGCCGGGCACGCCGTATCTGCTCGACGCCGCGCATGGCGTGACCGTCACGCCGTGGCGTCGAACGGATTAGCAAAGCCCTTAGGGCTTGCTTCCACAAAAAAACGAAAACAACCCCATGCACAGTAGCCAGGCGCCTGTCGGCGCGACCATTTTCGCTTTTTGCGAATATTGCTTGCCCCGTCGGGCAAAACAGGGGCAGAATGGCATCATGGCAGCGCGTGGTCAGGGACCAGGCGGGGCCCGTCCTCCGCCTACACGTCTCCGTAGGCCGTCTCGGCCGAACGCGTGGCGCGGCCATAGCCCATGATCATGAAGAGCGCGCCGATGATGGAGAGATTCTTCAGCGCGTCGATTACCATCTTGGCATTTTCAGGCGCCGGCTGATTCCAGAAGTCGTAGAACAGGACGGTCGAGACCGCGGTGTAGATGATCAGCAGCATCGCAAAGAAGCGCGTGCCGAAATTCAAGGCGATCATCAGTCCCGCGATCACCTCGAGCCCGCCGACTGCGATCGCCAAAAGCTGCGGCGTGGTCATCGCGGTCGCCGTCTCGACCTGCTTGGCGTAAGGCGCGATCACATCGGGCACCACGACCTTGGTGGCGATGAAATCGGCCGTCGCCTGGATGGCGATCAGTTTCGTCGCGCCCGTGTAGATGAACAGCACGGCGAACAGGATTCGCCCAAAAGTCACGAACGCTGGCATGGTCGGCCTCTTGGCTCAGGCTTTTAAAATCGGCGTCTTGACGAGAGTACCGAGCGATTATGAAGACTAGTGAGCCCGTTTACAAACGGGGAAATGGCGAACTGCGAGTAATTCAAAATTGGCGGCGAAGACGGTGCCCTTGGCGCTCCCTAGCGGAATCGAACCGACCGGGGCGAACGCGCCCATCCCACTCTCACCGTCATGGCCGGGCTTGACCCGGCCATCCACGACTTACCTCGCCCCACGCGGAACGTGGATGCCCGGGACAAGCCCGGGCATGACGAGCTTGCGGAACGACCGCGCCTCCGAGAGACGCCGAACGCGCAGCCCGCTCCTACGTGAACAACGTCGGTTGCTGCCGGGCCGCGCGCTCCTGCGCTTCGACCACGGCCACCGCCGTCATGTTGAGGATGCCGCGCGCGGTCACCGAGGGCGTGAGGATGTGGGCGGGCCGCGCCGGGCCGATCAGGATCGGGCCGACGGGCAGCGCGTCCGCCAGCGACTTGATCATCTGATAGGCGACGTTGGCGGTGTCGAGCGTCGGCATGATCATGATGTTGGCCTCGCCCTCGAGCTTGGAGTGCGGCAGCACCATCTTGCGCGCCGCAGCGGAGAGCGCGGTATCGCCCTGCATCTCGCCGTCGGCCTCGATCTCCGGATGCCTCTCTCTCAGAAGCTGGGTCGCCTGGCGCATCTTGCGCGAGGAGTCGGTGTCGTAGCTGCCGAAATCGGAATGCGAGACGAAGGCGATCCTGGGCTTGAGCGCGAAGCGCTGAACATGCACCGCCGCGAGCGAGGCGATCTCGGCGAGCTCTTCTGCGCTCGGATTGGGCCGCACCTGCGTGTCGGCGATGAAGAACGCGCCCTTGCTGGTGATCAGCAGCGCCAGCGCGGCATAGTCGCTGACCCCGGCCTGAAAGCCGACGATCTCGCGGACATGACGCAGATGATGCATGTAGCGGCCTTCGACGCCGCAGAGCATGGCGTCCGCCTCCCCGCGCATCACCGCGAGCGCAGCAATCACCGTGTTATTCGTACGCACCACCGTGCGTGCCGCATCCGGTGTCACGCCGCGGCGGCCGGCGACTTCGACGTAAGACTGTACGTAGGAGCGATAGCGCGGATCGTCCTCGGGATTGACGAGGTCGAAATCCTTGCCGGCGCGGATCTGCAGGCCGAAGCGGTCGAGGCGGGCTTCCACCACGGAGGGACGGCCGACCAGGATCGGCCGCGCCACATTCTCCTCCAGCACCACCTGAGTGGCGCGCAGCACGCGCTCGTCCTCGCCTTCGGCGTAGATCACACGCACCGGCTGGGTCTTGGCCTTGGCGAACATCGGCTTCATGACGAGGCCGGAGCGGAAGGCGAAGCGCTCGAGCAGCGCGGTGTATTCGTCGAAATTGGTGATCTGCCGCGTCGCGACGCCGGACTCCATCGCAGCCTTGGCCACAGCGGGCGCGATGCGGAGAATCAGCCTGGGATCAAACGGGCTCGGGATCAGAGAGCCCGGACCGAAGCCCTGCGTCTCGCCGGTGTCAAAGCCTTGCGCGACCGCATCCGACGGCGCCTCGCGCGCGAGCTGCGCGATGGCTTCGACGGCGGCGTGCTTCATCTCCTCGTTGATGGCGCTGGCACCGACATCGAGCGCGCCGCGGAAGATGAAGGGGAAGCAGAGGACGTTGTTGACCTGGTTCGGATAGTCGGAGCGGCCGGTGCAGATCATCGCGTCGGGGCGCACCTTGCGCGCCTCCTCCGGCATGATCTCCGGCGTCGGGTTGGCGAGCGCCATGATCAGCGGCTTGTCGCCCATCGCCTTGGCCATCTCGGGCTTGAGCACGCCCGGCGCCGAAAGTCCGATGAAGATGTCGGCGCCGCCGATGACGTCGGCAAGCGTGCGCTTGTCGGTCTTCTGCGCATAGACCGCCTTCCAGCGGTCCATCGTGGTGTTGCGGCCCTCATGCACGAGGCCGTCGATGTCGCAGACCCAGATATTCTTGCGCTGCGCCCCCATCGAGACCAGCAGGTTGAGCGTCGCGATCGCGGCAGCCCCTGCCCCCGACGCCACGATCTTGACGCCCGAGAGCTTCTTGCCGTTGAGGCGCAGGGCGTTGGTGACGGCGGCGGCGACGATGATTGCGGTACCGTGCTGGTCGTCATGGAAGACCGGGATCTTCATGCGCTCCTTCAGCTGCGCCTCGATCTCGAAACATTCAGGCCCGCGGATGTCCTCCAGATTGATGCCGCCGAAGGTCGGCTCGAGCGCCGCCACGGTCTCGACCACGCGCTCGATGGTGTCGGCGGCGATCTCGATGTCGAACACGTCGATGCCGGCGAATTTCTTGAACAGGACCGCCTTGCCTTCCATCACCGGCTTCGAGGCCAGCGGGCCGATATTGCCGAGGCCGAGCACCGCGGTGCCGTTGGAGACCACGGCGACCAGATTGGCGCGAGCCGTCAGCGTTGCGGCCTCCGACGGGTTCTTGGCGATCTCGGTGCATGCAGCCGCCACCCCAGGCGAGTAAGCGAGCGCGAGGTCGCGCTGGTTCGCAAGCGGCTTTGTTGCCTGGATCTCGAGCTTTCCGGGACGCGGCAGACGGTGATAGGCCAGCGCCGCCTGGTGGAGATCATCAGAATAGGACGACATGCGGTCTCTTGCCTCGCGTTACCGGCCACAAAATGCCTCATCCGGAGCAGCCCTCCAAGCGGACGGTATTTCCGGGTCGTGGAAACGGGATGAAGCACGGCGGGCGCCCCGGTGGCAACATCCGATTGCGATCCCATCAACAGGGCGCAGGCTCAAATATCTGATGACGCTAGCTTTCCCTGGACCTCGTAACGTTTCCCGAATATGGCAGGTTGTGCAGCGCGCAACGAGCAACTGGAGCTGGGAATGAAGCGGATCCTGATCGGCCTGATCGCTGTCGCCGTGCTTGCCGCCGGCGGATGGTTCGGCTTCAGCCTCTACGTCCAGCACCGCGTCACCACCGAGGTTGAAACGGCTTTCGAGCAGATCCGCAAGCAAGGCGGCAAGGCCAGCCACAGCAAGGTCGAATTCGACCTGATGAGCCGGACGCTCACCATCGAGGACATCGCGGTCACGCCCGGCAATCAACCGCAAGCGCAGGTCAAGATCGCCGGCATCAAGGGCACCGGCGTCCGCCAGATCGACGACACCAGGATTTCGGCTGACAGCATCGACATCACCGGCTTCGAAGTCGCACTGGACCAGATCGGCCCAGCCAAGGTGAAGGCGTCCTACAAAGTCCCGCAGCTGACGATGCGCGACTATGCCGGCCCCCTTCACATCGGCACTGCGCCGGCGAACGGCTCCCTGGTCGACCTCTACCGCTACGTGCTCGGTCAATACGCAAGCGTCGCGGCGTCCTCGCTCACGGCGCCTACGCTGACGATGAGCTTCGATTCCGGCGGCGGTCCCGGCGGCAGCGGCGAGATCACCTATTCCGGATTGACGATCCAGAACCTGAAGCGCGGCAAGATCGATGCGATGAAAGCGGACCGCGCCGCCATCTCGGTCGACGTGAAGCAGCCGGGCAGGCCGGATAAGCTGACCGGCGAGGTGTCGAACATCATCGTCAACGATTTCGATGCGACCGCGATCATCGCCGCGCTCGATCCGCAGACCAGCAATGACGAGACCTATCACCGCGTCTACCGGCAAATCTTGGCCGGCCCCTATGCGCTCAAAACGGCTCAGGGGATGCGTATCGATATCGACGGCTTCGTGATGGAGGACATCGACGTGCAACCGTCGAAATTCCGGCTAGCCGAGCGATTTGACGCGCTGTCGCAGGATCAATCGGCCGTTCCGACGCCGGCACAGTCGCGCGAAACGCTGGAGAAGATCGCTGCAATCTATGAGGGTGTTCGCATCGGCAAGGCCGAAGTCAGCAAGATTTCGGTCGGCACGCCGCAGGGGATCGGCAAGGTCAACGCGATCAGATACCGCGACGGCGAGTTCGCGATCGAGGGCGTCGATACGCCGGGCCCGCAGGGCCAGTTCAAGATGGAGCGCTTCGCGCTGAAGTCGTTCAGCGCGGCAAAACTGATGCGCTTGGGGGCGGGCCTCAGCAATCCCGGACAGACGCCCTCACCGGAGCAGATGCTGGGCCTTTTCGGCGTGCTCTCCGGCGCAGAAATCAAGGGCGTGACCGCGCCGTTCAAGACCACCAAGAAGCTGGTGACGGTCGACACGTTGAGCCTGGACTGGGGGCAGCTGGTCGGCTCGATCCCGAGCAAGGCGCATGCGGTGGCCAAATTTGTCACGCCGACCGATCCGTCCGATCCGAAGCAGCTACCATTGATTGCCGCCGGCCTCGACAAGCTCGCGATCGACCTCGATCTCGGCGCAGCCTGGACCGAGTCCTCCAACAGCTTCGCTCTGATGCCGGCAACCCTCGACATCGCAGGCATCGCAAAGGCGCAACTGCGTATCGCGCTCGGCAACGTGCCACGTGAGGTGTTTTCGGCCGATCCCGCTCAGCTTATGGGCCAGGCCGCCCGGATTGAAGCCGGCACGCTCGAGTTCTCACTGCGCGACAATGGTGGCGTCGATCTCGTCGTGACCCAGTTCGCGCGCACGCAGAACGTCAGCCGCGACGCGGCACGCAGCGCCATCGTGGAGATGATCCGGGCGCAGGGCGAGAAGGTCGCGGCCTCCAATCTCGATGCGAGGGCAGCGGTCGATGCGATCGCAAGCTTCGTCTCGACCTCGGACCAGACGCTCACCATCAAGCTGACGCCGCTCGGCAAGATGCCGGTGCTTCAGCTCATGGATGCGCTGAACAGCGGCCCGATCGTCGCGCTGGCGCAGTTCAGGATCGAGGCATCGACGGGGCTGTAGGGGAACGAGACGCAGCTCTCTCCTTCGTCATTGCGAGGAGCCCGCGACAAAATTGCGAAGCAATTTTGCGCTGGTGCGACGAAGCAATCCAGAGTCCCTCCGCGGGAAGATTCTGGATTGCTTCGCTGCGCTCGCAATGACGATGTGGAGGCAACGCGGCCTCTCCCCGCTTCCGCCTTCGCTGAAGCTTCGGCGGGTCAAGCGCGGAGAGAGGCACGAGCCCTCACTTCTGCGGCAGGTTCACCTTCACATGCAGCTCGCGGAGCTGCTTGGTGGTGGCGTCCGACGGCGCGCCCATCAGGAGGTCCATGGCCTGCTGATTCATCGGGAACAGCGAGATCTCGCGCAGGTTGTTGGTGCCACAAAGCAACATGACGATGCGGTCAACGCCCGCGGCCATGCCGCCATGCGGCGGCGCGCCGTACTGGAAGGCGCGATACATGCCGCCGAAGCGGTCGACCACTTCCTGCTCGCCGTAACCTGCGATCTCGAACGCCTTCACCATGGCTTCCGGCACATGGTTGCGGATGCCGCCCGAGGCGATCTCGTAGCCGTTGCAGGTGATGTCGTACTGGAACGCCTTGATGGTCAGCGGGTCCTGGCCCTTCAATGCGTCGAGACCGCCCTGCGGCATCGAGAACGGATTGTGCGAGAAGTCGACCTTCTTGTCGTCCTCGTTGTACTCGTACATCGGGAAGTCGACGATCCAGGCGAGCTCGAACCGCTCCTTGTCGGTGAGGTTCAATTCCTCGCCGACCTTGTTGCGGGCCAAGCCTGAAAACTTCCAGAACTTGTCGGGATCGCCGGCGACGAAGAAGGCGGCATCGCCTTCCTTGACGCCGATCTGCGTGCGGATCGCGGCGGTGCGCTCAGGCCCGATGTTGTTCGCAAGCGGACCCGCGCCCTCGCCGCCCTCGCGCCACATGATGTAGCCCAGCCCAGGCTGGCCCTCGCCCTGCGCCCACGAGTTCATGCGGTCGCAGAACGCGCGGCTGCCGCCACCCGGAGCGGGGATCGCCCACACCTGGTTCTTGGGGTCTTCGAGCATGCGCGCGAACACCTTGAAGCCGGAGCCGCGGAAATGCTCGGAGACGTCCTGCATCTCGATGGGATTGCGCAGGTCCGGCTTGTCGCTGCCGTATTTGCGCAGCGCCTCGGCGAACGGAATCCGCCGCCAGTCCTTGCTCACCGGCTTTCCTCTCGCGAACTCCTCGAACACGCCGGTGATGACGGGCTCCATTGCCGCGAACACGTCTTCCTGCGTGACAAAGCTCATCTCGACGTCGAGCTGGTAGAACTCGCCCGGCAGACGGTCGGCGCGTGGGTCCTCGTCGCGGAAGCAGGGCGCGATCTGGAAGTAGCGGTCGAAGCCCGACATCATCAAGAGCTGCTTGTACTGCTGCGGCGCCTGCGGCAGCGCGTAGAACTTGCCGGGATGGATGCGCGACGGCACCAGGAAGTCGCGCGCGCCTTCCGGCGAGGACGCGGTCAGGATCGGCGTGTTGAACTCGAAGAAGCCTTGCCCCTCCATGCGCCGGCGCATCGACTTGATGATCTCGACGCGCGTCATGATGTTCTGGTGCAGTTTTTCGCGGCGCAGATCGAGGAAGCGGTATTTCAGGCGAATGTCTTCGGGATATTCCTGGTCGCCGAACACCGGCAGCGGCAGGTCGCCGGCGGGGCCCAGCACCTCGATCTCGGTGACATAGATCTCGATCTTGCCGGTCGGCAGGTCGTCATTGTCGGTGCCCTCGGGGCGGCGACGGACCTTGCCGTCCATCTTGACCACGAATTCCGAACGCAGCTTTTCGGCCAGCGCGAACGCCGGCGAGTCCGGATCGACCACGCACTGGGTCAGGCCGTAATGGTCGCGCAGGTCGATGAACAGCACGCCGCCATGGTCGCGAACGCGATGTACCCAGCCCGAGAGGCGAACCGTCTCGCCGATGTTGCTCTCGCGGAGCGCGCCGCATGTATGTGACCGGTAGCGATGCATGGTCGTCCCAAAATGATGTCGGAGGGTTCGAATCGGACGACTTGTCACAGCCGGTCCGACGTTGCGGCAGGGTTTACCCGACGAGGCTGGACGCGGCAACCAAGGGAACGGGCTGTTTTGAGGCTGGAGGGGCCATTTTCGGCCAATCGGGCCCCAAGCCTTTGCCATCGGGCGTTCCAGCCCTATCTTGAGGCCATGACGGTCCATTTCCCCTTCCAGAATTCGTATTCGGCGCTGCCGGACAGCTTCTTTGCCCGCGTCGCGCCGACCCCTGTGGCCGCGCCCCGGCTGATCAAGCTGAACCGGCCGCTGGCGGTCCAGCTCGGGCTCGATCCTGATTTGCTGGAGACGGCGGAGGGCGCCGAAATTCTGGCCGGCAAGACGGTTCCCGCGGGCGCCGATCCGATTGCCATGGCCTATGCCGGCCATCAGTTCGGGCAGTTCGTGCCCCAGCTCGGCGACGGCCGCGCGATCCTGCTCGGCGAGGTCATCGACAAGGACGGCGTTCGCCGCGACATCCAGCTCAAGGGCTCGGGCCCGACCCCCTTCTCCCGCCGCGGCGACGGCCGCGCGGCGCTCGGGCCGGTGCTGCGCGAATACATCGTGAGTGAAGCGATGTTCGCGCTCGGCATTCCAACCACGCGCTCGCTGGCCGCCGTCGTCACCGGCGAGCCAGTGATCCGCGAGACCGCGCTGCCCGGCGCGGTGCTGACGCGCGTCGCGTCCAGCCACATCCGGGTCGGCACCTTCCAGTTCTTCGCCGTCCGCCGCGATACCGACGCCATTCGTCGGCTCGCCGATCACGTCATCTCGCGGCATTATCCGGACCTGCTTCACGCCGAGCGGCCTTATCACGCTTTGCTTGCCGGCGTCGTCGCGCGCCAGGCGGAGCTCGTCGCACGCTGGCTGCTGGTCGGCTTCATCCACGGCGTGATGAACACGGACAACTCTTCAATCTCCGGCGAGACCATCGATTACGGCCCCTGCGCCTTCATGGATGCCTACAATCCCGCGCAGGTGTTCTCGTCGATCGACGAGACCGGCCGCTATGCCTACGCCAACCAGCCGCGCATCGCGCTGTGGAATCTGACGCGGCTCGCCGAATGCCTGCTGCCGTTGTTTGGCGAAGAGCAGGACAAGGCGGTCGAGCAGGCGCAGGAGATTCTGGGCGCATTTCCCGAGACGTTCAGCAAGGCCTATCAGACTGGCTTGCGCAGAAAGGTGGGCCTGTTCAGCGAGCACGACGGCGACGAGGCGCTGATCCAGGACCTGCTCGACGCCATGGCGAAGAACCAGGCCGACTTCACCCTGACTTTCCGCAAGCTCGGCGATGCCGCAGGTGACGAGGCTGCCGTTGCCGATGTCCGCGCGCAGTTCATGGATCCCTCAGCCATCGACGACTGGGCCAAGCGTTGGCGCGAGCGCACGGCGCTGGAGCCGCAATCTGCGGCCGAGCGGCAAGCCGCGATGCACGCCGTCAATCCCGTCTTCATCCCGCGCAACCACCGCGTCGAGGCCGTGATCCAGGCCGCGGTGAACGATGACAATTACGCGCCGTTCGAGGAATTGGTGAAGGTGCTGGCGAAGCCGTACGAGGAGCAACCCGAGTACGCCGCCTACGCCGATCCACCGCTGCCGGATCAGCGGGTGCTGCAGACGTTTTGCGGGACGTGAGCCGCAAACTCATCTGCCGCCGTCGATGCCCTGACCGCGACCCTGCCGAAGCTCATGACGTGATGGCGGGCCCGAAGGCCGCGTTAACCTCCCGTCCACCATCCGGCCTGCCCCGCCGGCGGTAACCACGAGAATTAACAGACCCTCAACGCACAGCCGACAAATCTAACGGTGTTTCTGGAGATTTCCGCTGTGGATTTGCTGGTTTTCGAGTTCCTGGGTCTGGCGCTGGTTGGCATGTGTCTGGTCGTGGTGGCGTTGCCCTGCGCCCGCAAATCCTCGCACCGGATCCGTTACGAATAGGATTTTTGGCGGAAAAGAGCGATTCCGGTCCCAATGCAAGGCTCGAATTCGCTTAGAGCCCCTTGACATCACAGCGCTTTCGGCAGAACGGCTGATACCAAGTGTCATGGGCCGTTCATGGATTTGATTACCACCACCGCTGACCTCGCGGCTGCCTGCAGCCGACTGGCCAAGCACCCCGTCATAACAGTCGATACCGAGTTCCTGCGCGAAACCACCTATTACCCGCTGTTGTGCGTGGTGCAGATGGCGAGCCCCGAGGAAGCGATCGTCATCGACACCCTGGCCGAGGGCATCGACCTCAAGCCGTTCTTCGAGCTGATGGCCAACGAGGGCGTGCTGAAGGTGTTTCACGCCGCGCGTCAGGACATCGAGATCATCTGGCATCAGGCCAATATCATTCCGCATCCGGTGTTCGACACCCAGGTCGCGGCCATGGTGCTCGGCTATGGCGACAGCATCGCCTATGACGCGCTGGTCGAGAAGGTCGCCGGCCACCGTCCGGACAAGACCCATCGCTTCACCGACTGGTCGCGCCGGCCGCTGACCAAGGAGCAGATGCACTACGCGGTCTCCGACGTCACGCACTTGCGCGACGTCTTCGCCGCGCTCGATGCCGATTTGAAGAAGCGCCGCCGCAGCGAATGGGTTTCCATCGAGATGGAAGTCCTGACCTCGCCCAAAACCTACGACTTCCATCCCGAGCGCGCCTGGGAACGGCTGAAGACGCGTGTGCGCAAGCCAAAGGACCTCGCGGTGCTGATGGAGGTCGCCGCCTGGCGCGAGCAGGAGGCGCAGAGCCGCGACGTGCCGCGCGGGCGCGTGCTGCGCGACGAAGCCATCAGCGACATCGCCACCCATGCGCCGAACACGCTGGAGAAGCTCGCCCATCTGCGCTCGGTGCCGAAGGGCTTTGAGAAGTCCAAATGGGGCGCGGACATCGTCGCCGCGGTCGAGCGCGGGCTGGCGCGGGACCATTCCACGCTGCCGAAGCTGGAGAAGCCGCGCAACAACAACAATGGTGCTGCGACCGTCGAGCTGCTGAAGGTGCTGCTGCGCATGACTGCCGAGCGCCATGCTGTCGCGAGCAAGGTGATCGCAACCGTCGACGATCTCGAGGAGATCGCAGCCGACGACGAGGCCGACGTGCCGGCGCTGCGCGGTTGGCGCCGCGAGCTGTTCGGCGACGCCGCACTGAAGCTCAAGCGCGGCGAGCTGGCGCTGGCGATCGAGAAGGGTCGCGTGATCGGGGTCCAGCGGGTCGAGGCGGTCAAACCGTCAGCCTGAGGGGTGACGGCGACAGCGTTGGGTACGCAATTCTCAACGTCGTCATTGCGAGCGAAGCGAAGCAATCCAGACCGTCTCCGCGGACACAGTCTGGATTGCTTCGTCGCTTCGCTCCTCGCAATGACGAAGAGAGCCTACGCCTGCGGCAACTTCGCCACTTCCGGCATCATGTCGTTCAACACGCCTGATATCGCCGCGATCAGCTCGTCGATCTGGGCCTTGGTGACGATCAGCGGCGGGCAGATGGCGATGGCGTCCAGCATGTTGCGCGAGATCACGCCACGCTCCTGCAGCATGCGGCTCGCCATGCCGCCGACGGCGCCGGGCGACGCGGCAGCGGTCTTGCGGCCCTTGTCGAGCACGAGCTCGAGCGCTGCGATCATGCCGACGCCGCGGACCTCGCCGACCAGCGGATGGCTGGTCAGCTCGCGCAGCTTGCTTTGCATGTAACCGCCGAGCTCGGCGGCATGCGCGACCAGGCCGCGCTCCTCGATGATCTTGAGGTTTTCCAGCGCAATCGCCGAGCCGACCGGATGGCCACCGGCGGTGAAGCCGTGGCCGAGCACGCCGATCTTGTTGCTCTCGTCCGCGATCGGCTCGAACATGCGCTCGTTCATGATGATCGCCGACAGCGGGAAGTAGCTCGAGGTGATTTGCTTGGAAACGACGATCGCATCGGGCTTGATGCCATAGGTCTCGCAGCCGAACATCTTGCCGGTGCGTCCAAAGCCGCAGATCACCTCGTCGGCGATCAGCAGGATGTCGTACTTGTTCAGGACCTTCTGGATCTTGTCCCAATAGGTCGCCGGCGGCACGATCACGCCGCCCGCCCCCATCACCGGCTCGCCAAAGAAGGCCGCGATCGTATCGGGTCCCTCCTTCTGGATCAGCGCGTCGAGCTCTTCGGCCCGGCGCGTCGCAAAGGCCTCCTCGGTCTCGCCGGGCGCACCGTCCTTGTAGAAATGCGGCGAGCCCGTGTGCAGGATGTTCGGCAGCGGCAGATCGAACGAACGGTGGTTGTTGGGCAGGCCGGTGAGGCTCGCCGAGGCAATGGTGACGCCGTGATAGGCGCGCATGCGGCTGATGATCTTCTTACGCTGGGGCTGACCGAGCGAATTCGAACGATAGGCGATCAGCTTCAGGACGGTGTCGTTCGCCTCCGAGCCGGAATTGGTGAAGAACACCTTGCTCATCGGCACCGGCGCGAGCGCGACCAGCTTCTCGGCGAGGTCGATCGAGGGCCCGTGCGATTTGGCCGAGAAGGTGTGATAGAACGGCAGCGCCTGCATCTGCTTGTGCGCGGCCTCGACCAGCCGCTTTTCGTTGAAGCCGAGCCCGACGCTCCACAGCCCCGCCATCGCCTCGAAATAGCGTTTGCCCGACGCATCGAACACGTAGGGGCCCTCGCCGCGCTCGATCACCAGGGGACCTGCCTGCTGATGGGCGCGCGCGTTGGTGTAGGCGTGGAGCTGGTAGGCCACATCGCGGGCTTCTTGCGAATTGGGCAGCATGGACATTTGCAGGGATCCCTCAAGTCATCACGTCGCCGGCACGGCCAACGCCATCGATCGGTTATCAGGCTAGGTTACCAGGCTACTTGGCTATTGCGGCGAGGGAAAACTTGCAACGCCAATTCGTCGGCAGCAAGCGCTCAGCAGCGATGCACAAAGCCGCACACAAGACGGCGCTCAGGCCGCGCCGTCGTCATCTCCCTCGCCGTCTGCTACAGCTTCCCGCACCTCGACCAGCGCCATCGACAGCAGATAGACGGTCGTGGACAGGCCTACCCGGCGCGCCGTCTCGACGGCACGCGACAGCTCGTTCGCCAGCTCCTTGAGCTCGTCCTCCCGAGACAATGTCCCACCCCATCCATCCGCCGATCGCGTCTCTCAGACCGCGACGGCGCCGCTGATTCTGATCAGTTCGGCGCTGGACTGGAGTGTAGCAAAGTTGGCGATGACATTCACCACCGACTGCTTGTAGGCGGCCGCCTCGCCCGTTCCCGGCTGCCGGCAGGCCGCGGCATCGACGACCACCTGATAGCGGTGGCTGCGGTGAAATCCCTCGACCACGGTGGCCAGGATGGTCTCGTCGAGCGAAAAGCCCGTTACCACGCAACGCACATTGCGGACGCTGGACATGTAGTCCACGAAACGCGACGAGCTGTAGGCCGAGGGCAACGGGTGCTCGAACGTCATCTCGCCCGGACGCGGCCTCGTTTCCGCGATCCAATCGGTCAGCCTGGATGACGGATTGAACCACGCAGCCTGCGCGATACGCTTCAAATGCATCACCGGCCAATGGTTGCTGCGCCAGAGCGTCAGCAGTTCCAGGCAGCGCGAGGTGGCGGCGTCGCCATCGAGAATGACGTGGCGACGCCCGGGGGTCAGATATTCGACCTGAAGGTCCGCACAGACCAGGACCAGCGGATCGTCGTGGAGAGAGACCGGCATCATCTTGCGCCGAGCTGCACCAGTTTCAGCGATCGGCGGGCGCGAGGTCCCGCAGCGGCGAGGTCACCGCCCGTCCCGCCGAGGCATCCAGCACGCCCGGCCGGTCCCAGTCGCCCTCGGGGCGGATGATCACGTAGGGATCGCTGTCCAGCGTGATCGCGTCCGGCCCCGGCTCGATCTCCAGCAGCATTTCCGTGTAGGAGAAATCCGAGAAGGTGATCTTGCGATTGTGGCCGAGCGGCTTGGCGCCGAAATGAGCCCAGAAATCGACCAGCCGGTCCTGGGCCTGACCATAGATCTTGCGGAACCCCTTGCGCTTCACATAGTCGACGCTGGCCTGCACCAGCTTGAACGAGATGCGCGAGCGCCGATATTGGTGCCGCACCGCAAGCCGCTCGACCTTGGCGAAGTCGCCGAAGAAGCGCACCCGCAAGCAGCCCGCCGGCTCGTTGCCGATGTAGCCGATGAAATGTGCGGCAACCATGTCGTTGCCGTCGAACTCCTCGTCAAACGGACAATCCTGCTCGGCGAGATAGACCGCGGAGCGAATGGCCGTGACCAGCATGAGGTCGCTCGGATCGCGCGCAAGGCGAACGGTGATGGCGCGGGAGTCAGGCTTGGCGAGAGGAATCCTAGTGCCGTGCATCTGAAAAGCTCCTTGGTTGGGTGATCGCGCCCGGCATGAGCATGGGCTGCCGGTGCCAGGGGCGCTCGTAACACCAGAGGTCGGGCTGGAAGCTCGAAATGGGCGCGAAGCCCGTCGCCTTCATGATTTCGCGTCCGGCCACGGTTGACGGCTGCGCATAGCAGTCCGCGCCGCGAAACCTTATCTGCCGCAAATGAGCCGCGGCCTTGCCGAGACCGGCGATGCCGCGGCCGGTCGCCGCGATCGCCCAGATGTAGATCGCCGAAACATCCTCATTCGCGGAAGCGAGGTAGTGCGTCTCGGGCGCCGTCAGACTGATATCGTCGAGCAGCAATGCATCATGCCCGCGGTCGTTGAGAAACAGGAAGGCCATGCCGCCGAGCAGATTGCCGTTCCGGGTGAACGCCAGGATGCTCTGGGGATCGAAGGCGAAATACTTCGCAAGCTCCATCGCCCCGATCTGCACACCCGGCACCAGGCGGTGCGCCATTTCCGAAAGCGCGGCGATTTCCCCGAATTGCGCGCACCGGACATCCACGTCAGGGCTCAGCGGCAAAGCGTCGAAATCATGCCTTGCGGCAAACGAGCCCCTTTCCATACCCATGTCGTGCCTCTATCGTTCCGGGGTTTTGTACGCCGCTACGAGGAGAAGCCTAGCGGCTGGAGATCAGGAGTATGCAGCAAGTATTGCACCGGGGTGCTGCAATGAAGCACCACCATGAAGAAGTGCTAAATGCGTCCTGGGACGATTTGAAGCTCTTTTTAGCTTGCGCCAAATTTAAAAGCTTCCGAAATGCGGGCGAAGAGCTCGGGCTCACCTCCACCACGTTGATGCGCCGGATCGACCGGCTCGAAGAGAGCATCGGCTGCAAGCTTTTCCTGCGCGACCAGAGCGGGCTCACGCTCAGCGACGAAGGCACCGCGATGATTGCCGACGTCGCGCATATGGAGCGTCACGCCTTCAACGTCTTCCGCCGCGCCTCGCGATCCCAAAACGACACGTCGGGCACGGTGCGCGTCGCAGTGACGGAGGGCCCAGGCAATTTCTGGATCCTGCCGCGGCTAATCGATTTCCAGAAGACTTATCGCAAGATCACCGTCGACCTGCGTTGTGCGATGGAGCAGGCCGACGTCGCGCGGCTGGAGTCGGACATTGCGATCCAGCTCGAGCCGCCGACCAATCCCGATCTCATCGTCGCCAAGCTTGGCCGGCTGCACATCTATCCCTTCGTCTCCAGGGACTATGCGGATCTCTACGGCGTGCCGGCGACGCTCGCCGAGTTGCCGAGCCACCGCATCATCAAGCAGAGCGCGCCGCAGGTCGACGACGGCGCCTATGCCCGCGTGCTCGGTTTGAAATCGCTGGAAGGCATCGTCGGGATCAAGACCAATTCTTCCGTCGGCGTGCTCTATGCGGTCGAGCGCGGCGCCGGCATCGGCTTCCTGCCGACGGTGTCGATCGCGCTCGGTGTGCCGCTTGTCGCCGTCGACCTCGGCGTCAGCCACCACGCCGACCTCTGGCTCACCTATCACAAGGAGTTCCGCGCCTCCGAGCGGCACAAGATCGTGGTCGACTGGCTGAAGAAGATCTTCGACCCCAAGACCCATCCCTGCTTCCGCGACGAGTTCATCCATCCAAACGCGCTGGTGCCGATGATGACGGCGGCACGCGAAGGCTTTGGATTGTCCGGATACGTTGCAGCGACGCCGAAGTAAGCTCGCCTCACCACCGATATTCGAAGCCGATCGTGCCCTGGTGCGATGTCAGCTCGTTGCGGAACTTGCCGTCGTAATTGACGTAGAGCCGCGCGGCGTTGGTCAGGCTGAGTGACGCCGAGGCGCCGGCGTCCATGCCGTAGCGGCTCTCGCCGATGCCGGGGACGATGATGCTCTGGGTGCCGAGGCTGACCTGGACCGATCCCAGATCCTGATAGAAATTGTCGACGAACTTGCCATAGGCTGACAAGTCCAGGATCTTCCGGTCGAAAATGAAGTATCGCCCGATCTCGGCGCCGATCATGACACGCGCGCGTGCGAGCGCGCTGGAGCCGACATTGAGCGGATCGAGCCCGCCGGCCTCCTGGAACGCCGCGCCGGTGGCCCGCACATATTCGAGCGCGCCCTTGGGCACGACGCGCATCTGGTCCTTGGTCCAGTAGTAGCTGATCTCGGTCAGTGCGCCGTCGACCGCGGCGCGATAGCCGGCCGTCGCAACACCAAAGCCGGCGTCCCGGCTGGAATGGACCTTGCCGAAACCGTGCACGACCGCAAAGGCCCAGGTCCACGGTCCCTTGTCGACGGAGCCGTTGAAGCCGATCTGGGTCAGGTCGAGCGACGCCGACTGCAGCGCGAGCGGCACGTCGATATCGGTATGGCTCTGGTCGACGGAGAAGCCGAGATTGACGCCCGGCGCGACCCGCGCACCGAAACCGGCGACGCCGCCGAACGTCTTGCGCTTGTCGCCGACGAAATCGCCTTGCGGATCGGTCCGGACCGAAATGCCGTAGCCCTCGTACCAGGTGCGGTAACGCGGATCCTCCGTGCTCGCCGAGGCTCCGCCACCGCCGGGGTTGGTGCGGAACGCGCGATTGACGCCGCCAGAGGCCTGATTTCCCAGGCGCTCCAGGAAGTTCGAGCCGAGATTGAGCGTGGAGTTGCCGGCGGACTGGTCGTAGTTGGTCGACGTCGGGACCGGGATCGGCGTCGGAGACGGAGTAGGCGTCGGCGTCGGAGTGGGCGTCGGAGTGGGCGTCGGGCTCTGCGCGAACGCCGGCGTCGCCGCCGATATCGTCACGACGATTGCCAAGGCCATCGCAGTGGCCATCGCAATCGCGGCCGCGACCCGGCGGACGCGGTCCAGCCCGATCGTCTGCCGTGTTCCGGAGGGCTGCGAGGGGCAGCTCATGATGACAAATCCCAAAGCAAAATGACGGCCCGCAAAAATACAACACGAACAGCGAGCGGGTGCGGCGATTTGTGCTGAACTGCCACTAAGGGTCAACCGTTTGGCACACTATCGCAGGGGCGATTGCCCCTGATTGTGGTTCCGCGGCCACAGGTCGCAAATTGCAACGGCGCAGGCCCGGTCCGGCCTTGAAATTTGCGCGCGGCTTGCTAGCGCGTGGTTTTCGTGTTGGAATACCGCACACAATCGGAATTGGCGCTCGGCTGTGCGTTTCGCGACATTGAGACTCAAGACTCGAACAGACTTCCGGAAGCCCGTTTGTGGCGTGGCACGCGAAATGCGGCCGCGTCTTTTTTGTATCTAGCGGAGGAGACTAACGATGCCACAAAAGGGCACCGTCAAATGGTTCAACCCGACCAAGGGCTACGGGTTCATCAAGCCGAACGGCAGCGACAAGGACGTGTTCGTCCACATCTCTGCCGTCGAGCGTGCCGGACTCTCGACCCTCAATGAAAACCAGGCGGTTGAATACGACCTCGTGGAAAACCGCGGCAAGGCATCCGCGGAAAACCTGAAGGTCTCCTGATTTCTCTCAAAGCTAAGCGCGAGAGATCATGACGTTGCCCCCGGCTCTGCCGGGGGATTTTGTTTTTGGCCCTGTTTCTTCCAACTGGTCTTTATGTAGATTTCCGGTTATATTACCGGAGATTTATTTCGGAGCGGGCCGTGTCGACGAAATCCCAGCGAAAGGCAACCCGAACCCATCGGCGCCGCGCCGCAGCGCGTGGTTTGGTACGGGTTGAAGTCCAAGCCGCGAAGAAGGACGCAAGCCTCATCCGTGCCTTGGCGGAAACCCTACGCGACAAACCGGAAAGAGCTGCGGCACTTCGATCGACGCTCGCCAGCGCCCTCCTCAATCCTGAGGTCAGGACGGCCTTCGATGTTTTTGGCTCGGAACTTCCCGATGACGCGTTCGAGGGTGTGTTCGATCAGCCACGGCGTGACGGCTGGCGAGAGGTCGACTTGTGAAGTTTCTGGTCGATACCAACGTCATTTCCGAAATTCGTAAGCGCGAGCGGGCCGACCCAAACGTCATTCGTTGGGTTAATCAGATCCCAGCCGAAGAAATCGGAACCAGCGTCTTGGTTCTGGCTGAAATTAGCCGAGGCATCGAACTAAAAAGGCGAAGCGATCCGCTCCAGGCAAAATCTCTCGATCAGTGGTTTTCGCAGATGAGGACAAGACTTGCGGATCGGGTTCTGCCCATTGATGAGAGCATCGCCGACACCTGGGCACTCCTTGGAGTTCCCAATCCGCTGCCACTCATCGACAGTCTCCTCGCCGCCACTGCCAAGGTCCACGGCCTAACACTGGTGACGCGCAACATTGCCGATATTGAATCGACCGGTGTGGCGCTGCTCGACCCGTTTGCAGCGCCGTGAGCGATAGAGCGATGGTACAACGATCGGAGTATTTCTCTCGCTAGAGCGTTAGCCGATCAGGTTGCAAGTACCCTGCGGCCACGAAGTAGTTTGTGGATTCTGCGGGCGTGTAGGTGTCGACGATGCGACCAAT
>NZ_JBEPRF010000029.1:0-99278 GCF_040548225.1 Bradyrhizobium sp. S3.12.5 | reverse complement strand
TGTTGATATTTCAAAGACGGTCTCGTGCCCCGGACGCTGCGCAGCACGAAGTGATGCGCTGCAGAGCCGGGGCCCATGCAACAGCGAACTCCGTATCTTCCTGGGTCCCGGCTCTGCGCAGCAGCGTAAGAACGCTGCAGCGCGTCCGGGACACGAGAGTGTGCCTGCTAAACCGGCTTGCCCGCATACGGCATCGACGCCGTGAGGCCGCCATCCACCGGAAACGCCTGGCCGTTCACATACGACGCCTCGTCGCTGGCCAGAAACAATCCCATCGCGGCGAGCTCGTGCGGCTGGCCGGGGCGCTTCAAGGGGTTGAGCTGGCCGATCTTGTCGGCAGTGCCACGCTCCCTAGCGCGGTCGAAGATCGGCTTGGTCATGCCCGTCTCGATCAGGCCCGGGCACACCGCGTTGATGCGCACGCCGGTGCCGGTGAGCGAATAGGCGGTGGTCTGCACCAGCGAGATCACGCCGGCCTTGCTTGCCGCATAGGGATGCCCGCTCGCGCCGGCCTTGAGGCCGGCGACCGATGCGGTGAGCACGATCGCGCCGGACTGCTGCTTCACCATGTGCGGCATTGCATGCTTCACTGCGAGGAACGGTCCAATCAGATTGACGCGCAACACTTCCTGCCACTGTTCCACGGTCTGCTCGCCGAGCGGGACGAGCCCGCCGGAGACGCCGGCATTGGCCCAGATCACGTCGAGCCGGCCGTGCGTCTTCACTGCCTTGTCGATTACCGCGATGACGTCCGCCTCGGAGCCGGCATCGGCGATCATCGCTTCGGCGACACCGCCGGCCTTCCTCACCTCGTCGACGGTCTCCTTCACCGCCTCGGTGCGATCGACCGCGATCAGCTTGGCGCCTTCCCTGGTGAAGAGCAGCGCAGCCGCGCGGCCGATGCCGCTGCCGGCGCCGGTGATGATGACGGATTTGCCTTGCAGACGGCCCATGCGTTTCTCCCTTTGATGTGCCGCGAGACGCTTGCCGCGCGACGGAATTTCAAACAGAATTTCAAACGGTAAAGTGTCTTGAGACACGTTCGCTACTGACGTACAGCGACATTACACGGGATGGAAGGGCTTCAATGGCAACCGCAGACAAGCCGAATGTGGTCACGACACGCTGGTGGTGGGTCCGTCACGCGCCGGTGCGCAATGACGGCGGCAACATCTACGGACAGAGCGATCTCGCCTGCGACACCAGCGACACCTACGTGTTCAACGCCGTTGCCAAGGTGCTGCCACGCAAGGCGGTCTGGTATTCGAGCAATCTGATGCGCACGCATCAAACGGCCGAAGCGATCTGGGAGGCGGGCTATCCGCGGCCTGCTTCGATGAAGTGGGAGGCGGACCTCGCCGAGCAGAATCTCGGCCGCTGGCAGGGCATGAATCGCGCCGCGTTCATTGCCAGCCGTCCCGTCGGCTCGAGCTGGTTTGCCGACATCAACGAGCCCGCGCCCGGCGGCGAAAGTTTTATGGATCTCTACAACCGCACCCGCCGTACCGTCGAGCGGATCACTAATGAGGCCGGCGGGCAGGACATCATCGCGGTCGCGCATGGCGGCACAATCAAGGCCGCACTGGGACTCGCGCTCAATGGCGAGGTTGAGAGGGCGTTGTCGTTCGATATCGACAATTGCTCGATTACGCGGCTCGATTATTTCACAAGCCCCGAGCGCTCGGTCTGGCGGCTGCCGATGGTGAACCAGCAACCGTGGATCGCCGACGATGCGCATGCCGAGATGCATCAGCCGGCGGGACCGGAAGTCAAGAAGCTCGCATGAGGCCAAATTTACCTGCGTCATTGTCCGTTCGCGCGGACACGGCGTAAGCTTCAAGCAAATCAAATCATACTGTGGGAGAGAAACATGACCTTGTTCGACATGAAGGGCAAAGTGGCCGTTATCACGGGATCGACCCGCGGCATCGGGCTTGCGATCGCCGAGCGCATGGCCGAGCACGGCGCCAAGGTCGTGATCTCCTCGCGCAAGGCCGATGTCTGCGATGAGGTTGCCCAGGGCATCAACGACAAGTTCGGCAAGGACACCGCGGTCGCGATCGCCGCGAACATCTCGTCGAAGGAGAATCTGCAAAACCTCGTCGACGAGAGCAACCGCGCCTTCGGCAGGATCGACGTGCTGGTCTGCAACGCCGCGTCGAACCCGTATTACGGTCCGCTTGCCGGCATCTCCGACGATCAGTTCCGCAAAATTCTCGACAACAACATCGTCGCCAACAACTGGCTGATCTCGATGGTGGTGCCGCAAATGATCGAGCGCAAGGACGGCTCCGTCATCATCGTCTCCTCGATCGGCGGCCTCAAGGGCTCGACAATCCTCGGGGCTTACGCGATCTCGAAGGCTGCGGACATGCAGCTCGCGCGCAACCTGGCTTGCGAATACGGCAAGCACAACATCCGCGTGAACTGCATCGCGCCCGGCCTGATCAAGACCGATTTTGCCAAGGCGCTGTGGGACAATCCGGAGAACCTGAAAGCCTCGACCGCGCGCTCGCCGCTGCTCCGCATCGGCATTCCCGACGAGATCGCGGGCGCCGCGGTGTTCCTGGGATCCGCGGCCGGCGACTTCATGACCGGCCAGACCATGGTGATCGACGGCGGCGCGACGATTAGTTGATTCCCTCGCGGGAAGGGCACTCACTCCGGCTAAACTCAGGTGTCATCGTCCGCGAAGGCGGACGATCCAGTATCCCAGAGACCGGCGTTGGAGAGCTCGCCTTCACCATCCTGCCGCGGAGTACTGGATACCCCGCTTTCGCGGAGCATGACAGCGAGATTGGTGATCCGGCGCAAGTTTAATCCACCGCCGCGTAAACCAGATCCCGCACCAGCGTCCGCGTAAAATCGCGCTGGCCGGGGCCCTGGCTCATGAACACCGTGAACAGGTCTTCTTTCGGATCGATCCAGAAGAACGTCCCGGCAATGCCGCTCCAGAAATACTGGCCGACGCTGCCGGGGAAGGGTGCGATGCCGGCTTGCGTGCGCACGGCGAAGCCGAGACCGAAACCGTGGCCGGGCGAGAGCAGCGTGCCGTTGGTCACGACGTGCGGCCCGAGGTGATCGGACGCCATCAGCTCCAGCGTCTTGCGGCCGATGATCCTGTTGCCGTCGAGTGTGCCGCCATTGCGCAGCATCAGCGCGAAGCGGGCATAGTCCATCGTGGTCGAGACGAGGCCGCCGCCGCCTGACTCCATGATCGGCTGCTCGAGCATGTTGAACAGCGCGACCTTGTCGCCGGTCCAGGGATCGGCTTCGAACGGCTGGGCGAGCCGGCCGACATTGGCCTCAGAGGTGGAGAACCCGGTCTCGGTCATCTGCAGCGGCTCGAGGATGCGCTCGGTGAGGTACGTGCCGAGCGATTTGCCGCTGATGACCTCGATGATGCGGCCGAGGATGTCGGTGGAACGGCTGTAGTTGAACTCGTCGCCGGGGTGGCAGACCAGCGGGAAGCTCGCCACCAGCGCGGCGTGCTCGGCATTGGTGATCTTGCGGCTGCGGACGCGGGACTCCTGGTAGAGCTTGTGCACCGGGCCGTCGCCCTGGTGCTCATACGTCAAACCGGACGTGTGGCGGAGCAGGTCCTGCACCGTCATCGGCCGCTTCGGTGGAACCAGTTCCAGCCTGCCGCCGCTGATCACGCCGACCTTCTGGTCGGCAAATTCCGGGATGAATTTCGCGACGGGATCGCCGAGGAGAAGGTGGCCGTCCTCGACCAGCGCCATGATGCCGACCGACACAATCGGCTTGGTCATCGAGAAGATCCGGAAAATCGAATCAAGCGCCATCGGCGCGGAAGCCGCCGGGCTCTGCTTGCCGAGCGCCTCGAACCAGCCGACCTGGCCGCGGCGGGCCACCAGCACGGTCACGCCGGGGACGGTTCCCTTGTCAATCTCGCGCTTGAAGGCGTCCGACATTGCCTGAAGGCGGCGCCGCGACAGACCCAGCGTTTCCGGCTTGGCCTCGGGAAGAGGCGGGGTTTTCGGCGCGGTCGAGGGGCGAGGGGCGGCTGTCGCGGTCATGTTCACTCCCGGGGGCAATGTTATTGTCGGGAACGAACTCTGGCCCAGAAGGCGCGGCACAAACAAGCGAAGCCAGCGCGCTTCACCCTTGCAATCCGTCCTTGCAAACCAGCCGTCCCCTGTGCTTGAAAGCGGCCTGATCCGCGGCAACGCAGGGTCCGTAGGAGTGTAGCTCAATTGGTAGAGCACCGGTCTCCAAAACCGGGGGTCGCAGGTTCGAGCCCTGCCACTCCTGCCAGCTAATCCCGACAATCAGGATCGACAGGCAGGACGGCGGTGGGGCCAACGCCTCGGCCGTTGGATCATGGTGACCGGATAAGCCCTTGATCCGCATCGCGTCCGTCAGCCGGGCTCGCGCGCATTCCGGCTCGGTCACACCTTGACCTTTGGCCTCATTCGCAGTAGATACCCGGCACTCGCAGCCGGCCCGTTAAACGCGGATTTCCGGCGCGGCTTTGAAATCCCCCGAACAATCGAGCCCGGTTTTCCGGCTCATCCTTCGAGACAGAGGGCTGGGCCACAGGCGGCTGTTCGGATCCCTGAAATCATTATTGGCGTCTCAAACGATGGCAGTCAGCCCGTTCAAGTTCTTGCAGGAAGTACGCTCGGAGACCGCCAAGGTCACCTGGCCGACCCGTCGTGAGACCACGATCACCACCATCATGGTGTTCGTGATGGTCGCCGTGGCCTCGATCTTCTTCTTCGCCGCCGACCAGATCATCCGCTACCTCATCACCTTCCTTTTGGGCATTCACTGATGGCAACAGCAGCCGCTGCAACCCAATCGACCGACAAGCGCTGGTACATCGTCCACGCCTATTCGAACTTCGAGAAGAAGGTCGCCGAATCGATCCGCGAGCAGGCCAAGCAGCGCGGGCTCGAGGAGCTGTTCGAGCTGGTGCTGGTTCCGACCGAGAAGGTCACGGAAGTGCGCCGCGGCCGCAAGATCGACGCCGAGCGCAAGTTCTTCCCGGGCTACGTGCTGGTGAAGATGAAGCTGACCGACGAGGCGTTTCATCTGATCAAGAACACGCCGAAGGTCACGGGCTTCCTCGGCGCCGAGAACAAGCCGATGCCGATCTCGGAGGCCGAGGCCATGCGCATCCTGCACCAGGTGCAGGAGGGTGTGGAACGGCCGAAGGCGTCGGTGTCGTTCGAGATCGGCGAGAACGTGCGCGTGGCCGATGGCCCGTTCGCCTCGTTCTCGGGTGTCGTCGAGGAAATCGACGAGGCGCGCTCGCGCGTGAAGGTCGCTGTGTCGATCTTCGGTCGCGCCACGCCGGTCGAGCTGGAATTCGGTCAGGTCGAGAAGGTCTGATCGGGTCACGCGGGACGCCCTAAGGCGTCACGCAAAGAGAGGCCGTGGGAGGGAGAGGGCGGTCGCCAGCCGCATCCGACCCAGACCACGAACCTGAAACCGCCGGCGTTGCCGGCACAACAGGAGTGATACATGGCAAAGAAAGTGACCGGATACCTGAAGCTCCAGGTCCCGGCCGGTGCGGCGAACCCTTCGCCCCCGATCGGTCCCGCGCTCGGTCAGCGTGGTCTCAACATCATGGAGTTCTGCAAGGCGTTCAACGCCCAGACCCAGAAGGAAGAGAAGAACACCCCGATTCCCGTTGTGATCACGATCTACGCCGATCGTTCGTTCACCTTCGAGATGAAGACCCCCCCGATGTCCTTCTTCCTCAAGCAGGCCGCCAAGATTCAGTCCGGTTCGAAAGCTCCGGGCCGTGACAAGGCCGGCGCGGTGACCAAGGCGCAGGTGCGCGAGATCGCCGAGAAGAAGATGAAGGATCTCAATTGCGACTCGATCGAATCGGCCATGAAGATGGTCGAGGGCTCTGCCCGTTCGATGGGTCTGGAAGTGGCGGGGTAAGCGGCTATGGCAATCGGAAAGCGTTTGAACAAAGCCCGCGAAGGTGTTGACCGCGAAAAGCTTTACCCGCTCGCGGACGCCATCAAGATGGTCAAGGAACGCGCCAAGGCGAAGTTCGACGAGACCATCGAGGTCGCGATCAATCTCGGCGTCGATCCGCGTCACGCCGACCAGATGGTCCGCGGCGTCGTGACCCTGCCGAACGGCACCGGCCGTACGCTCCGCGTCGGCGTGTTCGCCCGTGGCGCCAAGGCTGACGAAGCCAAGGCCGCAGGTGCCGACGTCGTCGGCGCCGAAGACCTGGTCGAGAAGGTGCAGAACGGCTCGATCGATTTCGACCGCTGTATCGCCACCCCCGACATGATGCCGCTGGTCGGCCGTCTCGGTAAGGTGCTCGGCCCGCGCGGCCTGATGCCGAACCCGAAGATCGGCACTGTGACCATGGACGTCACCGGTGCGGTGAAGGGTGCCAAGGGCGGCTCGGTCGAGTTCCGCGTCGAGAAGGCCGGCATCCTGCAGGCCGGCGTCGGCAAGGCCTCGTTCTCCGAGGAAAAGCTGGTCGAGAACATCAAGGCTCTCGCCGATGCTGTCTCGAAGGCGAAGCCGGCTGGCTCCAAGGGCACCTACATCCAGCGCGTTGCGGTGTCCTCGACGATGGGCCCGGGCGTGAAGGTCGAGCCGGGTACCATTCTCGGCTAAGGTTTGGAAATTGCATGAGGCGAGGGGCGGAATCGGGCGACCGATTCCGCCCCTTTCCGTTTTCGACGGCGCTCACCGGAAACAACAACAATGGCTGACAAGGTCCTGATCTACTCGCGCTTTCCCAAGACGATAATGGTGCGCTTCGCCGAACGATTCGAGTTGCTCGACACCGGCGGCAAGCCTGCGCGGGAGGTGTTTTCGGCGGAAGAACTCGGTGGCATCCGTGCGATGTTGACGGCTGGCGGCTCGCCGCTCGATGCCGAGGCGATGGACCTGTTTCCAAAACTCGGCGCGATCGTCTGCTACGGCACCGGCTATGACGGCGTCGACCTGAAGGCTGCTGCCGCGCGCAATATCGCAGTCGGCCACAGCCCGGGCGCCAATGCTGCATCGGTCGCCGACATCGCGATGACCCTGATGCTGGCGACGACGCGGCGGATCCTGGTGGCCGATCAATATGTTCGCAGCGGTGATTGGGCTGGGTCAAAACAGTCGCCGATGATGCGCCCGCAGGCCGGCATGCCCGGCCGCCGCATCGGCGTCTACGGCATGGGCGAGATCGGCCGCAAGATCGCGGCGCGCTGCGCCGCGTTCGAGAGCGAGGTCGGCTATTTCAGCCGCAGCAAATACGATCTGCCCTATCAATATTTCCCGACGCTCGAGGCGCTCTCCGACTGGTGCAGCGTGCTGATGATCGCTGTCCGGGCAGGGGCCGAGACCCAGCATGTGGTCGACGCCGACATCCTCAAGCGCCTCGGCGCGGACGGCTATGTCGTCAACATCTCCCGCGGCTCGGTCATCGACGAGAAGGCCCTGGTCGCGGCGCTCGTCGACAAGACCATCGCCGGCGCCGGCCTCGACGTCTTCGAGACGGAGCCGCACGCCCCCGACGCCCTGACCGCGCTCCCAAACGTCGTGTTCGCCCCGCATATCGGCGGCCACACACTCGAATCGCACGTCGCCATGCAGAACTGCGCGCTGGCCAACCTGAGTGCGTTCTTCGCGGGCAAGCCGCTGCCTTATGGGGTCAAATCGGCCTGAATCGCCCCTTGTCCGGCCGCCTCAAGCCCCGTGGGCAACAGATTGGAACTGGTGTGAATTTTGCTCTTGGCAAGCGGGCAGAGAGCGGTTAAAGAACCGCTTCCGGACGCGCCGGCCTTGGCTGGCGCGTCTGTGCACGCATTCCGAAAACCCGACGCGCAGGAGATCATTCCTTTTCAGGACGTCCGCAAGGATTTGCCCGAAAAGGAAGGAAAATCCATCGGTTGGTGGGGTGCGGGCAGAGGTCAGGCGGTTCGCCGGCTGGCCTTGTCCTGTCCAAGACTGCAGGCGCCTGCGGGAAATTTCGATTTCTCAATGGCTTAATCGCATGGCCTGCATAGACGGGTGAAGACCGGATTTCACTTCGCATCCCACCTTAGGGTGGTCGCGGAAGGAGTTTGGTTCGGACCTCGACACGCCGTGGGCACTCACCAGCTCCCGGAGGGCAGGCTTTGAATTGTCGTCTCGCCCGGCGCGTGTCCGATGGGTTTTGACCCTGAGGTTCAGGTTTTGGGTGGGACGATGGGTGCAACCCGGCGGTCCCGCTTTCGCGATGACCGCCAACCGGAAAGAGCTTGCTGTGGAACGAGCGGCAAAAAAGGAAGCGGTCGAACAGCTCAATGGGGTCTTCAAGGCCACGAGCGTCGCGGTCGTTGCCCAATATTCCGGCCTGACCGTTGCCCAGATGCAGAAGCTGCGGATGCAGATGAAGCAGGCTGGTGCCTCGGTGAAGGTCTCGAAGAACCGTCTCGCCAAAATTGCTCTTGAAGGCACTGATGTCGTTGCCATCGGCCCCATGCTGAAGGGACCGACCGTGATCGCCACTTCGGACGATCCGGTAGCGGCGCCAAAGGTCGCCATCGAATTCGCCAAGACGAACGAAAAGTTCGTCATCATCGGCGGCTCGATGGGAAAGACCGTCCTGAATGTCGACGGCGTGAAGGCGCTTGCCTCGCTGCCGTCGCTTGACGAACTGCGTGCAAAGATCGTCGGCCTGCTTGTGGCCCCGGCGACCAAGATCGCACAGCTCGCCAACGCGCCCGCGGGCAAGCTCGCGCGCGTCATCCAGGCTCATGCCTCAAAGAGCGAAGCGGCCTGACGCCCTTCGCAAAACTCAAACCCGAACCAGACTTACATTCAAGGAAACTGAACAATGGCTGACTTGCAGAAGATCGTTGACGACCTCTCGAGCCTCACCGTGCTCGAAGCTGCCGAACTCGCGAAGCTCCTCGAAGAAAAGTGGGGCGTGTCCGCCGCTGCGGCAGTGGCCGTTGCCGGTCCCGCCGCTGCTGCCGCCGCTCCGGCGGAAGAGAAGACCGAGTTTACGGTCGTTCTGGCCGCCGCCGGCGAGAAGAAGATCGAGGTCATCAAGGAAGTCCGCGCCATCACCGGCCTGGGCCTGAAGGAAGCAAAGGACCTCGTCGAGGGCGCGCCGAAGCCTGTCAAGGAAGGCGTGAACAAGGACGAGGCCGAGAAGCTCAAGGTCCAGCTCGAGAAGGCTGGCGCGAAGGTCGAGCTCAAGTAAGCGACGCTTACTGGCGGGGTCCCGGGCCAAGGCTCGGGACCTTGGTCCGTCCGTCAAAAGGGTGGGCCTGATGCAAAAGGCGTGCGACGGATCGTCCCGACGCAGGCCGAACACGAAAATGTGTGGGGATTTGAGGGTATACCCCTCGAATCTCCACTATTGTCGCCCCATATCGGGTCGGCAGCACGAAAGCGCGGTGGGCAGGGTGCCGGATTTCCCTGTAAGCCGTTGGGAGAGCACGCTATTTCGGGCTTTTGCAGTCCGTGAAGACGATCGTTGAGACGGGCGGGCGTGCCTATGCGCCCCGCGCGTCGTTTTGCGTTTTGAAGGTCTGAAGAACAGATTCAGGACATGACGGCCTGAAACTGGATTTTCGGTCCCCAAAACGGGTTCGAAAAATTCAACCCGGGGAGCGGCGGCAGCCGAGTCCTGGACGGCGCGCCCAGAGCGGGCGACGAAATGAGAGGCCACGATGGCGCAGCAGACATTCACCGGTCGCAAACGCGTTCGCAAGTTCTTCGGACACATCAAGGAAGTCGCCGAGATGCCGAACCTCATCGAGGTTCAGAAGGCGTCCTATGACCAGTTCCTGATGGTCGATGAACCCGCGGGCGGTCGCCTTGACGAGGGCCTGCAGGCCGTATTCCGCTCGGTGTTCCCGATCTCGGACTTCTCGGGCACCTCGATGCTGGAGTTCGTCCGTTACGAGTTCGAGCAACCCAAATACGACGTCGACGAGTGCCGCCAGCGCGGCATGACCTTCGCGGCTCCCCTCAAGGTGACGCTGCGCCTCATCGTGTTCGATATCGACGAGGAAACCGGTGCGAAGTCGGTCAAGGACATCAAGGAGCAGGACGTCTACATGGGCGACATTCCGCTCATGACGATGAACGGCACCTTCATCGTGAACGGCACCGAGCGCGTCATCGTCTCGCAGATGCACCGTTCGCCGGGCGTGTTCTTCGACCACGACAAGGGCAAGACCCATTCTTCGGGCAAGCTGCTGTTCGCCGCCCGCGTGATCCCGTATCGCGGCTCCTGGCTCGACATCGAGTTCGACGCCAAGGACATCGTCTATGCGCGTATCGACCGTCGCCGCAAGATTCCGGTGACGTCGCTGATGTTCGCCCTCGGCCTCGACGGCGAGGCGATCCTGTCCACGTTCTACAAGAAGATCCTCTACAAGCGGACCAAGGAAGGCTGGCGCGTTCCGTTCGACGCCAACCGTTTCCGCGGTTACTCGACCATCAACGACCTGATCGACGCCGACACCGGCAAGGTCGTGCTCGAGGCCGGCAAAAAGCTCACCGTCCGCGGTGCGCGTCAGATGCAGGAGAAGGGGCTGAAGGCGCTGCGCCTGTCGGATGAGGAGCTCGTCGGCAACTACCTCGCCGAGGACCTCGTCAACCCGAAGACGGGTGAGATCCACGCCGAAGCCGGCGAGGAAATCACCGACAAGTCGATGAAGGCCCTCAACGAGCACGGCTACAAGGAACTGCCGCTGCTCGACATCGACCACGTCAATGTCGGCGCTTACATCCGCAACACGCTCTCGGCCGACAAGAACATGACGCGTGAAGACGCGCTGTTCGACATCTACCGCGTGATGCGTCCGGGCGAGCCGCCGACGCTGGATTCGGCGCAGGCGATGTTCCAGTCGCTGTTCTTCGACTCAGAGCGTTACGACCTCTCCGCGGTCGGCCGCGTCAAGATGAACATGCGCCTCGATCTCGATGCGCCCGACACCCAGCGCACGCTGCGCAAGGAAGACATCCTTTCCGTCATCAAGACTCTGGTGGATCTGCGCGACGGCAAGGGCGAGATCGACGACATTGACCATCTCGGCAACCGCCGTGTGCGTTCGGTCGGCGAGCTCATGGAGAACCAGTATCGCATCGGCCTCCTGCGCATGGAGCGCGCGATCAAGGAGCGCATGTCCTCGGTCGACATCGACACGGTCATGCCGCAGGACCTGATCAACGCGAAGCCGGCGGCTGCCGCCGTGCGCGAGTTCTTCGGCTCCTCGCAGCTCTCGCAGTTCATGGACCAGACCAACCCGCTGTCGGAGATCACCCACAAGCGCCGCCTGTCGGCACTTGGACCGGGCGGTCTGACCCGCGAGCGCGCCGGCTTCGAGGTGCGCGACGTGCATCCGACGCATTACGGCCGCATCTGCCCGATCGAGACGCCGGAAGGTCCGAACATCGGTCTGATCAACTCGCTCGCCACCTTCGCGCGCGTGAACAAGTACGGCTTCGTCGAGACGCCTTATCGCAAGGTGAAGGACGGCCGCGTCACCGACGAGGTCGTGTACCTCTCCGCGATGGAAGAGGGCCGCTACACCGTCGCGCAGGCCAACGTGCCGCTCGACCCGAAGGGCCGCTTCACCGAAGACCTCGTGGTCTGCCGTCACGCCGGCGAAGTCTTGCCGGTGACGCCGGACAAGGTCGACTACATGGACGTGTCGCCGAAGCAGCTCGTTTCGGTCGCCGCAGCCCTGATCCCGTTCCTCGAGAACGACGACGCCAACCGCGCGCTGATGGGCTCGAACATGCAGCGCCAGGCGGTGCCGCTGGTTCGCGCCGAGGCGCCGTTCGTCGGCACCGGCATGGAAGGCGTGGTTGCGCGTGACTCGGGTGCTGCGATCGCGGCGCGCCGTTCGGGCGTGATCGACCAGATCGACGCGACCCGCGTCGTTATCCGCGCCACCGAAGATCTCGATCCGACCAAGTCGGGCGTCGATATCTACCGGCTGATGAAGTACCAGCGCTCCAACCAGTCGACCTGCATCAACCAGCGTCCGCTGGTGAAGGTGGGCGACATCGTCAAGAAGGGCGACATCATCGCTGACGGTCCGTCGACCGATCTCGGCGAGCTCGCGCTCGGCCGCAACGTGCTTGTCGCGTTCATGCCGTGGAACGGCTATAACTTCGAAGACTCGATCCTGCTCTCCGAGCGGATCGTGAAGGAAGACGTGTTTACCTCAATTCATATCGAAGAATTCGAGGTGATGGCCCGTGACACCAAGCTCGGCCCTGAGGAAATCACCCGCGACATTCCGAACGTTTCGGAAGAAGCGCTGAAGAACCTCGACGAAGCCGGCATCGTCTACATCGGTGCGGAAGTGCGCGCCGGCGACATCCTGGTCGGCAAGATCACGCCGAAGGGCGAGAGCCCGATGACGCCGGAAGAAAAGCTTCTGCGCGCCATCTTCGGTGAAAAGGCCTCCGACGTTCGCGACACCTCGCTGCGCGTTCCTCCGGGCGTGCAGGGCACGATCGTGGAAGTCCGCGTGTTCAACCGTCACGGCGTCGACAAGGACGAGCGTGCGCTGGCGATCGAGCGGGAAGAGATCGAGCGTCTGGCCAAGGACCGCGACGACGAGCAGGCGATCCTGGACCGCAACGTCTACAACCGTCTTGCCGAGCTCCTCGAGGGACGGCAGGGCATTGCGGGCCCGAAGGGCTTCAAGAAGGACACCAAGATCACCCGCGCGGTGCTCGAGGAGTACCCGAAGTCGCAGTGGTGGCTGTTCGCTTCGCCGAACGACAAGCTGATGGCCGAGATCGAGGCCATGCGGAAGCAGTACGACGAGTCGAAGAAGGGGCTTGAACAGCGCTTCCTTGACAAGGTCGAGAAGCTCCAGCGCGGTGACGAATTGCCGCCCGGCGTGATGAAGATGGTCAAGGTCTTCGTCGCGGTGAAGCGCAAGATCCAGCCCGGCGACAAGATGGCCGGCCGCCACGGCAACAAGGGCGTGGTGTCGAAGATCGTGCCGATCGAGGACATGCCGTTCCTCGAGGACGGTACGCATGCCGACATCGTGCTCAATCCGCTCGGCGTGCCTTCGCGCATGAACGTCGGACAGATCCTCGAGACGCATCTCGGCTGGGCCTGCGCCGGCCTCGGCAAGCGTATCGGCCAGACGGTCGATGCCTACCTGTCGAAGCAGGACATCAAGCCGCTGAAGGATACCTTGAAGAAGGTCTACGGCGAGGACGAGACGATCAAGACGCTCAACGACAACGAGCTGCTTGAACTCGGCCATAACCTCAGCCGCGGCGTGCCGATCGCGACGCCGGTGTTCGACGGTGCCAAGGAAGCCGACATCGAGGAGATGCTGAAGCTTGCCGGTCTCGACGCTTCGGGTCAGTCGACCGTCTATGACGGCCGCACCGGCGATGCCTTCGATCGCAAGGTGACGGTGGGCTACATCTACATGCTCAAGCTGCACCATCTCGTCGACGACAAGATCCATGCGCGTTCGATCGGTCCGTACTCGCTCGTTACCCAGCAGCCGCTGGGCGGCAAGGCGCAGTTCGGTGGCCAGCGCTTCGGCGAAATGGAGGTGTGGGCGCTCGAGGCTTACGGCGCGGCCTACACGCTCCAGGAAATGCTGACCGTGAAGTCGGACGACGTCGCCGGCCGTACCAAGGTGTACGAGGCGATCGTGCGTGGCGACGACACCTTCGAGGCCGGTATTCCGGAATCGTTCAACGTGCTGGTCAAGGAAATGCGCTCGCTCGGCCTCAACGTCGACCTGCATAATTCCAAGGTGGGACCGGCGTCGACGTCGGAAGCAGCCGAGTAATACGACCTTTCATGCCCGGCCTTCGCGGCCGGGCATTGGCGCCCCTCCCGATGCCTTGAGGGCAGGGCGCCCCGCTCGAGTGATTTTCGAATTTGCGGCCGGAGGCGACCGGCACGCGAGGAGAAGACGATGAACCAAGAAATTATGAATCTCTTTAACCCGACGACGCCGGCTCAGGTCTTCGACCAGATCCGCATCTCGATCGCGTCCCCGGAGAAGATTCTGTCCTGGTCCTACGGCGAGATCAAGAAGCCGGAGACCATCAACTACCGTACCTTCAAGCCAGAGCGCGACGGCCTGTTCTGCGCGCGCATCTTCGGGCCGATCAAGGATTACGAGTGCTTGTGCGGCAAGTACAAGCGCATGAAGTACAAGGGCATCATCTGCGAGAAGTGCTCGGTCGAGGTCACGCTGTCGCGCGTCCGGCGCGAGCGCATGGGCCATATCGAGCTCGCAGCTCCCGTCGCCCACATCTGGTTCCTGAAGTCGCTGCCGTCGCGCATCGGCCTGCTGCTCGACATGACGCTGAAGGATCTCGAGCGGATCCTCTACTTCGAATATTACGTCGTGCTTGAGCCGGGCCTCACCGCGCTGAAGGACCGTCAGCTGCTGTCGGAAGACGAGTATCTGAAGGCGCAGGACGAGTACGGCCAGGATTCCTTCACCGCCATGATCGGCGCGGAAGCGATCCGCGAGCTGCTCAAGGGCATGGACCTCGAGAAGCTCGAGCTGACCCTGCGCGCGGAGATGCACGAGACCGACTCCGACATCAAGCACAAGAAGCTCGCCAAGCGCCTGAAGATCGTCGAGGCCTTCCGCCACTCCGGCAACAAGCCGGAATGGATGATCCTGACTGTCGTTCCGGTGATCCCGCCGGACCTGCGTCCGCTGGTGCCGCTGGACGGCGGCCGCTTCGCGACCTCGGACCTCAACGACCTCTACCGCCGCGTCATCAACCGCAACAACCGCTTGAAGCGGCTGATGGAGCTGCGCGCGCCCGACATCATCATCCGCAACGAGAAGCGCATGCTTCAGGAAGCGGTCGATGCGCTGTTCGACAACGGCCGCCGCGGCCGCGTCATCACGGGTGCCAACAAGCGCCCGCTGAAGTCGCTCGCCGACATGCTGAAGGGCAAGCAGGGCCGTTTCCGCCAGAACCTGCTCGGCAAGCGCGTCGACTATTCGGGCCGTTCGGTGATCGTGGTCGGTCCCGAGCTGCGCCTGCATCAGTGCGGCCTGCCGAAGAAGATGGCGCTCGAGCTGTTCAAGCCGTTCATCTATTCGCGGCTTGACGCCAAGGGCCTGTCCACCACGGTGAAGCAGGCGAAGAAGCTGGTCGAGAAGGAGCGGCCCGAGGTCTGGGACATCCTGGACGAGGTGATCCGCGAGCATCCGGTGTTGCTCAACCGCGCGCCGACGCTGCATCGCCTGGGCATCCAGGCGTTCGAGCCGGTGCTGATCGAGGGCAAGGCGATCCAGCTTCATCCGCTGGTCTGCTCCGCGTTCAACGCCGACTTCGACGGCGACCAGATGGCCGTGCACGTTCCGCTGTCGCTTGAAGCGCAGCTGGAAGCGCGCGTGCTGATGATGTCGACCAACAACATCCTGCATCCGGCGAACGGCCAGCCGATCATCGTGCCGTCGCAGGACATCGTGCTCGGTCTCTACTACGTCTCGATCATGCGCGAAGGCCTGCCCGGCGAGGGCAAGCTGTTCGGCGACATGGCCGAGCTCGAGCACGCCCTGCACGCGAAGGTCATCCACCTCCACACCAAGATCAAGTATCGGTGGGAAGGCATGGACGAGACCGGCAAGATCTCCAAGCGCTGGATCGAGACCACCGCCGGCCGCGTCATGCTGGGCAATCTGCTGCCGAGGAACCCGCGGATTTCGTACGAGATCATCAACAAGCTGATGACCAAGCGCGAGATCTCGGGCGTCATCGACCAGGTCTACCGTCACTGCGGCCAGAAGGAGACTGTGATCTTCTGCGATCGCATCATGGCGCTCGGCTTCTACAATGCGTTCAAGGCCGGCATCTCGTTCGGCAAGGACGACATGGTCGTGCCGCACTCCAAGTGGAAGATCGTCGACACCACCCGTACGCTGGCGAAGGATTTCGAGCAGCAGTACAACGACGGCCTGATCACGCACGGCGAGAAGTACAACAAGGTCGTCGACGCCTGGTCGAAGGCCACGGAAGAAATCGCCAAGGCGATGATGAAGGAGATCTCCTCCACCAAGAAGACGGCGAGCGGAGCCGATGCCGACATCAACTCGATCTACATGATGGCTCATTCCGGCGCCCGCGGCTCGCCGGCCCAGATGCGCCAGCTCGCCGGCATGCGCGGCCTGATGGCCAAGCCGTCGGGTGAGATCATCGAGACGCCGATCATCTCGAACTTCAAGGAAGGCCTCTCGGTTCTCGAGTACTTCAACTCGACCCACGGCGCCCGTAAGGGCCTCGCGGACACCGCGTTGAAGACTGCGAACTCGGGTTACCTGACCCGTCGTCTGGTCGACGTCGCGCAGGACTGCATCATCACGCAGTCCGATTGCGGCACCAAGCTCGGCATCAAGATGCGCGCCATCGTCGATGCCGGCACCGTGGTCGCTTCGCTCGGTTCGCGCATCCTCGGACGCACGGCCTGCGAAGACATCCGTGACAGCTCCGGCAAGGTGATCATCAAGCGCGATACGCTGATGGAAGAGAGCCATCTGGACGCCATCCAGCAGGGTGGCGTGCAGGAGGTGAAGATCCGCTCCGCGCTGACCTGCGAACTCGTCAACGGCATCTGCGGCAAGTGCTACGGCCGCGACCTCGCCCGCGGCACGCCGGTCAACCACGGTGAAGCGGTCGGCGTCATCGCGGCGCAGTCGATCGGCGAGCCGGGCACCCAGCTCACCATGCGCACCTTCCACATCGGTGGTGCGGCGCAGCTCAACGAGCAGTCCTTCGTCGAAGCCAATTTCGACGGCAAGATCGTGATCAGGAACAAGGCCATCGCCCGCAACAGCGAAGGTCACCTGGTCGCAATGGTGCGCAACATGGTGGTGGCGATCGTCGATGCCGATGGCACCGAGCGTGCGACGCACCGTATCCAGTACGGCGCGCGCCTGCACATCGACGAGGGCGACACGGTCAAGCGTGGCCAGCGTATCGTCGAGTGGGATCCCTACACCCGTCCGCTGCTCACTGAAGTCGAAGGAACCATCGGCTTCGAGGATCTGGTCGAAGGGCAGTCGATCACGGAAACGCTGGACGAGGCCACCGGTATCGCCAAGCGCGTGGTCATCGACTGGCGCTCGACCCGCGGCGGCGCGGACCTGCGTCCGGCCATCGTGGTCAAGGGCAAGGACGGCAAGGTGCTCAAGCTCGCCCGTGGCGGCGATGCCCGCTACATGCTGTCGGTCGACGGCATTCTGTCGGTCGACGTCGGTGCCAAGGTTCAGACGGGCGACATCCTCGCCCGTGTCTCGACCGAAAGCGCCAAGACGCGTGACATCACCGGCGGTCTGCCGCGGGTGGCGGAATTGTTCGAGGCACGGCGTCCGAAGGATGCGGCGATCATCGCCGAAATCGCGGGCACCATCCGGTTCGGGCGCGACTACAAGAACAAGCGTCGCATCTCGATCGAGCCGATGGACAAGACCGACGAGGCACGCGAATACCTGATCCCGAAGGGCAAGCACATCCACCTTCAGGACGGCGACGTCGTCGAAAAGGGCGACTTCATCGTGGAAGGCAACCCGGCACCGCATGACATCCTTGCGGTCAAGGGCATCGAGGAGCTCGCGGCCTATCTGGTCAACGAGATCCAGGAGGTCTACCGGCTCCAGGGCGTGCTCATCAACGACAAGCACATCGAGGTGATTGTCCGTCAGATGCTCCAGAAGGTGGAAGTCACCGACCAGGGCGACACGGACATGATCTCCGGCGAGCAGGTCGACAAGATCGAGTTCGACGCGCTGAACGAGAAGGCCAAGGAAGAGGGCAAGAAGATCGCCACGGGGACGCCGGTTCTGCTCGGCATCACCAAGGCGAGCCTCCAGACCCGTTCGTTCTTCTCGGCGGCCTCGTTCCAGGAGACCACCCGCGTCCTCACGGAAGCGGCGGTCAACGGCAAGGTCGATCCGCTCGAAGGCCTCAAGGAGAACGTCATCGTCGGCCGGCTGATCCCGGCGGGTACCGGCGCCTCCATGGCCAAGATCCGCGAAGTCGCCGTGAAGCGCGACAAGATGATCCTGGACGAGCGCGAGAAGCAGGCGGCCGTCGTGTCGCCCGCACCGGAAGCAGAGCTTCCTGCGCTGCCGCCGGCGGAATGATGGTTCATCCGTAGGAATACCGAGGACAATGAAAGGGCCGGCGAAAGCCGGCCTTTTTGCTGCTTTGTTTGCCTGTTGCGGTGCAGGATCAACCTTTGTTCATCTTTCCTTCAGTCAGAAAAGCGCTTCTGCTAGGGGAGCTTAGACCGGTGGTCCCGTGACGGGGGCAGGGCCGGAGACCACGGAACTGATATGCTTGATCTCGCAATCGTAGGCGGCGGCCCCGGCGGGCTGATGAGCGCCTGGTACCTGAAGCGTAAGCTCGGCGACCTCTGCCGCATCACCATCTATGAAGCCTCCGACCGGCTCGGCGGCAAGATCGTCACGCGCAAATTCGATTCCGCGCCGGCGATGTACGAGGCCGGCGTCGCCGAGATCTACGATTACTCGATGACGGGTCCCGATCCGCTGCGCGAGCTGATCCAGCATTTCGGCCTGCAGACCATTCCGATGGATGCCGAGCAGGTGCAGTTCGGCGGCGAGCTGCTCAATGACGTCGCCGGCATGCGCCGCAAATACGGCGCCAAGACTGCGGCTGCGATCGAGTCGTTTCGCAAGCGCTGTGCCGACGCGATGTCGCCGATCGAATATTACGAGGGCGTCGGCGCGCACGACAACGAGAACCCCTGGGCCTACAAGACCGCCGAGCAGGTGCTCGACGAGGAGGTCGAGGACGAGATCGCAAAGCGCTTCTTCAAGGTGATGGCGCGCTCCGATCTCGCGACCGAAAGCCACAACACCAACGGCCTCAACGCACTCAAGAACTATCTGATGGATGTCGACGGCTATATCGGCCTCTATTCCATCCAGAACGGCAACGAGCAGCTGATCGAATGCCTGCAGTCGGAGGTCAACGCCGACATCCAGCTCAATCACCGCGTGCTTACCGTCGGCAAGGCGACGACCGGCCGCTATCAGCTCAAGATGATGAACGGGAAGGGACCGGAGACGCGCGACTTTGATCTTGTGGTGGTCTGCCTGCCGCATTCCTGGCTCTCCACTGTCGGCTGGGAAGGCGAGCAACTGCGCAAGTCGATGGTCAAGCACGTCTCCTATTTCGACCGTCCCGCGCATTACCTGCGCGTCTCGATCCTGTTCGATTCCCCGTTCTGGGGAGACAAGATTCCCGGCGCCTGGTTCATGTCGGAAGCCTTCGGCGGCTGCTGCGTCTACAATGAAGGCGCGCGCCACGACGTCGGCAAGCACGGCGTCCTGAACTGGCTCATTCCGGGTTCCGATGCGCTGGCGTTCGCCAATCTGTCGGATCAGGAGCTGATCGACGCCGCGCTGAAATCGCTGCCGGCTTCGCTCGGCGATGCGCGTGCTTATTTCATGGAAGGCAAGATCCACCGCTGGCTGTCGTCGGTGAACGCGATCCCGGGCGGTCTGCCCGTGCGCGACGTCATGACCAATCACCGGCCCGAGCCGAAGCAACATCCCGGCATCGTCGTGGTCGGCGATTATCTGTTCGACTCCACGCTGAACGGCCTGCTCGACTCATCGGACGCGGCGACCGACATCATCCTGACCGAGATGATGCGGCTGCGCCGCGAGCATGCCCAGGATAGCAAGCCAGTTTCGGACAAGATCGACCGCGATTATTTCGAGAACTATCGCGGCGTCGGCCCTTATAGCGAAGCGTGGCGGCAGTTCACCGATCCCGACTACCTTGCAGAGCTGATCGGCATCGTCTGGGACACGGCGAAGGGCGCAAAACTCCTGGTCGCGGGCTCCGCCAGCGGCGAGCTGGTCGGCGCGCTGCGCGAGCGAGGCATCGACGCCTGGGGCATCGAGAACAACCGCGCCATTCATGCCAAGACGCCGAAGGCGCTGAAGAAGTACAACAAGCTGGGATCGATCCTGGACATGCCGTTCAAGGACGGCGCGTTCGACTACGTGTTCGAGACCAGTCTCTGCCACGTTGCCCCGAAGCAGGTGGCCCGCGCGATCCGCGAGTTGAACCGCGTGGTCAAGACCGGCCTCGTGTTCGGCTCGATCACCTCGGACATGGCCTCAGTCGTGATCGACCGCTACGACCTGCTGCGCGGGGTCAAGAAGCTCGGCACCTGGTGGGAATGGTCCGAACTGTTCTTCGGCAACGGCTTCGATCTGTCGATGCACCGCAAGGACTGCACCGACGCGCTCTGGTCGGCGACGCTTGCCGCCAACAAAGGGCCGGGGCAGTGGTATGCCGACGCCGACTCCTTGCGTTATTCCTTCTTCGACAAGGTCGAGGACGAAGACAACGACGACTAGCATCACAGGGCGGATGGATTCGCCAATTGTTTTGCTGAATTCATCCTGATCGCATAGAATCGGTGGCAGTAGCGGCGCTCCGCTATTTCCCTGCTTTCTCTGCGGTCATGCCGGCCGTCAGCATCGGTTGGTTTCATGGCGTCCAAGCCTCTCTCTCCCGACAAACAGAAGCTCGCCGCACAAGAGGCGGCCGAGCTCGAGGACAAGCTCGACACCGGTCACGAGCCGGAGCTGGAAGACGACAACGAAGACGAGGACGACGACGAGCTTGGGCTCGACGACGAGGATGACGAGGACCTCGTCGTCTTTACCGCCCGCGAAGCCGCCGGCGCGCTCGCGACCATCCTGGGCTTCGTCAAGCCGTTCCTGTCCAATTACAAGCGCATCCTGGGCTATGTAGCGTTCGGCGTTCTGGTCGAGACGCTGTTCAACGTCATCATGCCGCTCAGTCTGAAGTTCCTGATCGACGACGCGCTCGGCGAGGAGGATTTCCAGGCGCTGTACAAGATCCTCGGCGTGCTCGCGGTCGCCGGCATCTTCACCTCGATCGTCGCGGTCTGGTACGAGCGCTGGGACGCGCGGCTGGCCGCCTGCATCATCTCCGACGTCCGCAAGCGCCTGTTCGAGCACGTCCAGGACCTGCCGGCGGCCTATTTCGGCCGCACCAAGCGCGGCGAGATCCTGTCGCGCTTCTCCGTCGACCAGGCTGCCTTCGAGGGCTCGGTCAAGACCTTCGCCAACAGCGCGGCGCTGCCGTTCCTGGAGTTGATCGCCGGCATCATCCTGATGTTCTTCTTGAACTGGCAGCTCGCCGTGGTCGCTCTGCTGGTGTTCCCGATCACGCTGATCGGGCCGCGCATGCTCACCCCGAAAGCGGTGCAGGCCAATTACGAGCAGAAGCTCAACGAAAGCGCGCTGCTCGGAATGGTGCAGGAGAACGTGGCGGCGCAAGCGGTGATCAAGGCTTTCAGCCTGCAACGCAGGATGTTCGGCTTCTTCAGCTTCCGCAACGACGAGACCCGCAACAGGATTGCGTCCGCCGCGTTCCTGTCGACCATGGTGGAACGGACCGTCACCATCTCGGTGCTGCTGCTGCACCTCGTCGTGCTCGCGATCGGCGCGTATCTGGCGACCAAGGGCCAGATCACCATCGGCACCTTCGTCACCTTCGAGAGCGCGTTCTGGGAGGTCTCCTACAACATCGCCCATGTGATGCACTTCATCCCGGTGTCAATCTCCTCGGCCGCCGCGATCCGCCACATCCAGGAGCTGCTGGACGAGCCCACACGCGGCGCCGATCGTCCCGGCGCGCCCGATCTGCCGCGCATCACCCACGACATCACCTTCGACCACGTGACGTTCCAGTACGAGGGCGGCCAGACGCCGGTGCTGGACAATCTCAGCCTCAAGCTCAATGTCGGCAAGAGCATCGCCATCGTCGGTCCTTCCGGGTCCGGCAAGAGCACGCTGCTCAATCTGATCCTGCGGCTTTACGTGCCGGACGAGGGACGGGTCACCATCGACGGTGTCGACGTGCGCAAGGTGACGCTGAATTCGCTGCGCCGGAGCATGGCCCTGGTGTTCCAGGAGAACATGCTGTTCAACATGTCGATCCGGGAGAACATCAGGCTCGGCAAGGAAGGCGCGACCGACGAGGAGGTGGAGGACGCCGCCAGGAAGGCCGAGATCCACCGCTACATCATGAGCCTGCCGCAGCGCTACGAGACCCCGGTCGGCGAGCGCGGCGACACGCTGTCGGGCGGCCAGCGCCAGCGCATCGCGATCGCGCGCGCCATCATCCGCAATCCCTCGGTGCTGCTGCTCGACGAAGCCACCTCGGCGCTCGACCAGACCACGGAGGCCGCAATCAACCGCACATTGCTGAAGGTCGCCAAGGGCCGCACCATGATCTGGTCGACTCACCGCCTCTCCTCGGTGGTCGAGATGGACGAGATCATCGTGATTTCAGGAGGCAGGGCGATCGAGCGCGGTTCCCATGCCGAGCTGCTCGCCAGGAACGGCACCTACCGCAAGCTGTGGAATGACCAGACCCATCAGCCGCATAGCGCGGCGGCTCAAGCCGACGACGACAGCGACGATGACGACCTCGACGAGGATGATGAGGACGAGGACGACGAGGAGGAATGACCGAGGAAGTTCGGCTCCAGATGGAACGCCCCTCCCAGCCGCCGCAGTAGTCCCTGGCTCGACCACGCCATGAAGCGCGCCCAGCGCTGCGCGGTCCAGTACGGGCTCGTTGCAATCGACACCGAGCGGAAGTCGAAGGCTTTCGCCGCCGACCATTCATCACAGGCCTGCTTGACCGGGTCGGCGTAGAAGGCGGCGATCTTGTCCGCATCCATCCCGTCGGACGCCAGCCATTGCGGGATGTGGACGTTGCAGAGCCGCTCGACGTCGGTGAACACCTTGTCGCAACCGGTACCTGCGACCGGGCAGGAGGTGGCGAAGGCATCGCCCACCAGCACCACGCCGGGCTGATGGCTGGCATCGTTCACATAGAGATCGACCGGGCGGATCTTCAAGTCGCCTTGAATGTCGAGGGCACCGGTGATGCGCTTGAGCCGCGGCAGGGCGGCGTCCAGCGTTGCGGCCGGCGCGCGGCGCAGCTCGCGCAGCCAGGGATCGTCGAAGCCACGGTACACGAACAGATTGGCACGCATCCGCGTGCCGATCGGAAACAGCGTGATGTAGGGGATACGGTCGTTCGGCCGCTCCGAGAAATAGGTCAGCGCCGGGAAGTCGAACGAATTCCGCCCGGCCGGCACCACGTCGAACCCGATCGAGATCGAATGGCAGGCGCTGATGATGTTTCGCGTGATGCCGAGCTGGTGGCGCAGGCCGACATTCAGGCCGTTGGCGAGCACGACCAGGCGGGCTGAGATCGTCTCGGCATTGGCGAGCGAGATTCTCTGCCGTTCCGGGCTGGTCTCGACCGACACCGCTTTGGTCCAGATTCGCTCGACGGTTTCGGGAATCTCGTCGCGAATCGCGTTGACCAGGGAATCGTAAAGGATGTTGAACTGCCGGCTCGGCGCCTTGTCGAGGAGATGCCCGAACCGTGCGATCCAGTTCTCGCTGGAGAAGGTTGCCTGGCGCAGCACTGAGTCGGCGATTCCCGTCCGCTGGAATCGCTCGACCTGACCGTGACCGCTGAGTTTTTCGACGCGAAAGTCGGCCGGATAGGTCTCATGCGGGTCGATCAGCACCGCCGAAATGCCGGCGCGCCCCAGCATCGCGGCGACGGTCGAGCCGGCAAGTCCCCCGCCGATGATGGTAATGTCGGTGTACCGCATGGCGTTTGTCTCTGCCGAAGAGGGCAGATTGACGCATCAAGAGGAAAAAAAGCCTTAGCGCGGGTCATAAAAGTATATTTCTCCCGGGTATAATTTGCCGTCGGGCTGGCGGAACCGGCACTTCGACCCCATATCGGGGGAGGCGTGGGGAAGAAGGCGAACAGGCTTTTTCTACAGGCGCGATAAGCGCTTTCTGACGGTCATTTCACCTTGACTTGATCGATTCTCACTTATAGAAAGCGCCTCACTTAACGACAGGCGGTGAGCATCGCCAGCGTCGGTACGGAGCACCTGCCTGATCCCGTTGGGGTCGCTTGGCAGGCACCAACCTCGACGAATGCCGCTCAAACGCTGTCGCTTATAGCTAGGCAATGCCAGGCGAATTTAGGTCTCTTGAGCACGTTCTCTTGAGATCGAACTCGGATGCATGACCTCGGTGCGCGGGCTGCGGCGTTTTCGCCGACTGGCCCGAAGACTGCGGTCCTCTGTGCGTCGAAACGCTTTCCGCTCAGTGATGGAGCGGTTGGCGCAATTTCGCTTTGTGCGGATTGTTCCGTGCGAGGCGGGCCTCGTCGGGCGGGTAGCTCGAAAGAATTTGCGGTCCCGGCAACGGGCCGCGGCAAGACAGCGGGCCCGCAAGGGGCCGCGATAACAAAGGGTAAGGCCAGGATGCCGACGATCAACCAGCTGATCGCTCAACCGCGTGAAGTGCAGAAGTCGCGCAAGAAGGTGCCGGCGCTGCAGCAGTCGCCGCAGAAGCGTGGTGTTTGCACCCGCGTCTACACCACGACCCCGAAGAAGCCGAACTCGGCGCTTCGTAAGGTCGCCAAGGTGCGCCTGACCAACGGCTTCGAGGTGATCGGCTACATCCCGGGTGAGGGTCATAACCTCCAGGAGCACTCGGTGGTCATGATCCGCGGCGGTCGCGTCAAGGATTTGCCCGGCGTGCGCTACCACATCCTCCGCGGCGTTCTGGATACCCAGGGCGTCAAGAACCGTAAGCAGCGTCGTTCGAAGTACGGCGCCAAGCGTCCGAAGTAAGCGGGAACCACCTCAATGTCTCGTCGCCACTCAGCGGAAAAGCGCGAAGTTCTTCCCGATCCGAAGTTCGGGAACATCATCGTCACGAAGTTCATGAACTCGGTGATGTACGCCGGCAAGAAGTCGGTCGCCGAAGGCATCGTCTACGGTGCGTTCGGTCTCATCGAATCCAAGACCAAGCAGAACCCGCTCGGCGTGTTCGAGCAGGCACTCGAGAACGTCATGCCGACGATCGAAGTGCGCTCCCGCCGCGTCGGTGGTGCGACCTATCAGGTTCCGGTCGAGGTTCGCTCGGTGCGCCGTCAGGCGCTGGGCATTCGCTGGCTGATCTCGGCTGCGCGCGAGCGCAACGAAAAGACGATGACCGAGCGGCTCTCGGCGGAGCTTCTGGACGCATCGAACAACCGCGGGAACGCCGTCAAGAAGCGCGAAGACGTGCACCGGATGGCGGAAGCCAACCGCGCCTTCTCGCACTATCGCTGGTAACGGCGACACACTCGGACTCGCAAGGAACGACCCATGCCCCGCCTACATGCCATCGAGGACTACCGTAACTTCGGTATCATGGCGCATATTGACGCCGGCAAGACCACGACGACCGAGCGCATCCTCTATTACACCGGCAAGAGCCACAAGATCGGCGAAGTGCACGAAGGTGCCGCGACGATGGACTGGATGGAGCAGGAGCAGGAGCGTGGCATCACGATCACCTCGGCTGCGACCACCGCGTTCTGGGCCGGAAAGCGTCTGAACATCATCGACACCCCCGGCCACGTCGACTTCACCATTGAGGTCGAGCGTTCGCTACGCGTGCTCGACGGCGCCGTCTGCGTGCTCGACTCGAACCAGGGCGTTGAGCCCCAGACCGAGACCGTCTGGCGCCAGGGCGACAAGTACAAGGTTCCGCGCATCGTCTTCGCCAACAAGATGGACAAGACCGGCGCCGACTTCTTCAAGTGCCTGGCCGACATCGTTGACCGCCTCGGTGCCAAGCCGATCGCGATCCAGCTTCCGATCGGTGCCGAGAACAACTTCAAGGGTCTCGTCGACCTCGTGAAGATGAAGGGCATCGTCTGGAACGACGAGTCGCTCGGCGCGAAGTTCGACTATGTCGACATTCCGGAAGATCTCGTCGACCAGGCCAAGGAATACCGCGAGAAGATGGTGGAAGCCGCCGTCGAGCTCGACGACGATGCGCTCGCCGCTTTCCTCGACGGCAACGAGCCGGACGAAGCGACGCTGAAGCGGCTGATCCGCAAGGCGGTGCTGACCGGCGCGTTTTATCCCGTGCTGTGCGGCTCGGCCTTCAAGAACAAGGGCGTGCAGCCGCTGCTCGACGCCGTCGTCGACTATCTGCCGTCGCCGATCGACGTGCCTGCGATCAAGGGCACCGACGATCGCGGCAACGAGGTCGTGCGTAGGGCGGACGACAAGGAGCCGCTCGCGCTGCTCGCGTTCAAGATCATGGACGACCCGTTCGTCGGCACCATCACCTTCTGCCGCATCTATTCCGGCGTTCTCCAGAGCGGCACCGGCGTCGTGAACTCGACCCGCGAGAAGAAGGAGCGCATCGGGCGCATGCTGCTGATGCATGCGAACAACCGCGAGGACATCAAGGAAGCCTATGCCGGCGACATCGTCGCGCTGGCCGGCCTGAAGGAAGCGCGCACCGGTGACACGCTGTGCGATCCCGACAAGCAGGTGATCCTGGAAAAGATGGAATTCCCCGAGCCGGTCATCGAGATCGCGATCGAGCCGAAGTCCAAGGCCGACCAGGAAAAGCTAGGCGTGGCGCTGGCGAAGCTCGCTGCGGAGGATCCGTCCTTCCGCGTGTCGACCGATCAGGAGTCCGGCCAGACCATCCTCAAGGGCATGGGCGAACTTCACCTCGACATCAAGGTCGACATCCTCCGTCGCACCTACAAGGTCGACGCCAACATCGGCGCGCCGCAGGTGGCGTTCCGTGAGCGCGTGACCAAGAAGGCCGAGGTCAAGTACACCCACAAGAAGCAGACCGGCGGTACCGGTCAGTTCGCGGAAGTGTCGATCGTGGTCGAGCCGAACGAGCCCGGCAAGGGCTACGAGTTCGAGTCCAAGATCGTCGGCGGCGCGGTTCCGAAGGAATACATCCCCGGCGTCGAAAAGGGCCTCAACAGCGTGATGGGCTCCGGCGTGGTCGCGGGCTTCCCCGTGGTCGACGTCAAGGTTCAGCTCGTCGACGGCAAGTATCACGACGTCGACTCGTCGGCGCTCGCCTTCGAAATCGCATCGCGCGCGGCGTTCCGCGAAGCGCTGCAGAAGGGCAAGTCCGTCCTGCTCGAGCCGATCATGAAGGTCGAGGTGGTGACCCCGGAAGACTACACCGGCTCGGTCATCGGCGATCTGAATTCCCGGCGCGGTCAGATCCAGGGGCAGGACATGCGCGGCAACGCCAACGTCATCAACGCGATGGTGCCGCTCATGAACATGTTCGGTTACGTGAATAACCTGCGCTCGATGAGCCAGGGTCGCGCGACCTTCACCATGCAGTTCGACCACTACGCAGAAGCGCCGGCCAACGTGTCGGCAGAAGTCCAGAAGAAGTTTGCCTGATTGTCGTCGGTCCAGAGCTGACGATTGAACGGAGAGTCAAATGGCCAAAGCAAAGTTTGAACGTAACAAGCCGCACTGCAACATCGGCACCATCGGTCACGTCGACCATGGCAAGACGTCGCTGACCGCGGCGATCACCAAGGTTCTCGCCGAAGCCGGCGGCGCAACGTTCACCGCGTACGACCAGATCGACAAGGCGCCGGAAGAGAAGGCGCGCGGCATCACCATCTCGACCGCGCACGTCGAGTATGAGACCAAGAACCGCCACTACGCCCACGTCGACTGCCCCGGCCACGCCGACTACGTGAAGAACATGATCACCGGCGCCGCGCAGATGGACGGCGCGATCCTGGTCGTGTCGGCTGCTGACGGCCCGATGCCGCAGACCCGCGAGCACATCCTGCTCGCCCGCCAGGTCGGCGTGCCCGCACTCGTCGTGTTCCTGAACAAGTGCGACATGGTCGACGATCCGGAACTGCTCGAGCTCGTCGAGCTCGAAGTCCGCGAGCTGCTCTCGAAGTACGACTTCCCGGGCGACAAGATCCCGATCATCAAGGGTTCGGCGCTCGCCGCTCTCGAAGACTCCGACAAGAAGCTTGGCCACGAAGCCATCCTCGAGCTGATGAAGAGCGTCGACGAGTACATCCCGCAGCCGGAGCGTCCGATCGACCAGCCGTTCCTGATGCCGGTTGAAGACGTGTTCTCGATCTCGGGCCGCGGCACCGTCGTGACCGGCCGTGTCGAGCGCGGCATCGTCAAGGTCGGCGAGGAAATCGAGATCGTCGGTCTCCGTGCGACCCAGAAGACCACCGTCACCGGCGTCGAAATGTTCCGCAAGCTGCTCGACCAGGGCCAGGCCGGCGACAACATCGGTGCGCTGCTCCGCGGCACCAAGCGCGAAGACGTCGAGCGCGGCCAGGTGCTGTGCAAGCCGGGTTCGGTCAAGCCGCACACCAAGTTCAAGGCCGAGGCTTACATCCTCACCAAGGAAGAGGGCGGTCGCCACACCCCGTTCTTCACCAACTACCGTCCGCAGTTCTACTTCCGCACCACCGACGTGACCGGTGTCGTGCATCTGCCGGAAGGTACCGAGATGGTGATGCCGGGCGACAACATCGCGATGGAAGTGCACCTGATCGTGCCGATCGCGATGGAGGAGAAGCTCCGCTTCGCGATCCGCGAAGGTGGCCGCACCGTCGGCGCCGGCGTCGTCGCTTCGATCATCGAGTAAGCAAGCGAATAGGGAATGGCGAGTAGCGAGTGGGCCAGAACCACCTGCTATTCGCTACTCGCCACTCACCCAAGAAAGACACGGCAATGAACGGCCAAAATATTCGTATCCGTCTCAAGGCGTTCGACCATCGTATCCTCGATACGTCGACCCGCGAGATCGTGAACACGGCGAAGCGCACCGGTGCGCAGGTCCGCGGACCCATTCCGCTGCCCACCCGCATCGAGAAGTTCACCGTCAACCGTTCGCCCCACGTCGACAAGAAGAGCCGTGAACAGTTCGAGATGCGCACCCACAAGCGCCTGCTCGACATCGTCGATCCGACCCCGCAGACCGTCGATGCTTTGATGAAGCTCGACCTGGCCGCCGGTGTCGACGTCGAGATCAAGCTCTAAGATTTTTGGATCACGTTCGCCACTTGCGGACAGAAAGAACAGGAAGCACGCCGATGCGCTCCGGAGTGATCGCACAAAAGGTCGGGATGACGCGGGTCTTTACAGAGACCGGCGAACATATCCCCGTGACCGTGCTGAAGCTCGGCAATTGCCAAGTCGTAGCCCACCGCACTGAAGAGAAGAACGGCTACGTCGCCCTCCAGCTCGGGTCGGGTAGCCGCAAGACCGTGTATCTGCCCAAGGCAGAGCGCGGCCAGTTCGCGGTCGCCAAGGTCGAGCCGAAGCGTCAGGTCGAGGAGTTCCGCGTCTCCGCGGATGCCATGATCCCGGTTGGAGCCGAGATCCTCGCCGACCACTTCGTCGTCGGCCAGTTCGTCGATGTTACCGGCACCTCGGTCGGTAAGGGTTTTGCCGGCGGCATGAAGCGCTGGAACTTCGGCGGTCTGCGCGCCACCCACGGCGTGTCGGTTTCGCATCGCTCGATCGGTTCGACCGGCGGTCGTCAGGACCCCGGCAAGACCTGGAAGAACAAGAAGATGCCCGGCCACATGGGTGTCGACCGCATCACCACGCTCAACCTCCGGGTCGTTCAGCTCGACGTCGAGCGTGGCTTGATCCTCGTCGAAGGCGCCGTTCCCGGCTCCAAGGGCGGCTGGATCCGCGTGCGCGACGCCGTCAAGAAGCCGTTGCCGAAGGAAGCTCCGAAGCCTGGCAAGTTCAAGGTTGCGGGCGGCGAAGCGGAAGCCTCGGCCCAGCAAGAGGGTGCGTGAGATGGAATTGAAGGTCACCACCCTCGAGGGCAAGGAAGCGGGCTCCGTCCAGCTCTCCGACGCCATTTTCGGCCTCGAGCCGCGCCAGGACATCATTGCGCGTTGCGTGCAGTGGCAGCTCAACAAGCGCCAGGCCGGTACCCACAAGGCCAAGGGCCGCGCCGAGATCTGGCGCACCGGCAAGAAGATGTACAAGCAGAAGGGCACCGGCGGTGCTCGTCACGGCTCGGCCCGCGTGCCGCAGTTCCGCGGCGGCGGTCGTGCCTTCGGTCCGGTGGTGCGTTCGCATGCCACCGACCTGCCGAAGAAGGTCCGTGCGCTCGCCCTCAAGCATGCGCTCTCGGCCAAGGCCAAGGACGGCGATCTCCTCGTGATCGACAAGGCCGCGCTGGAAGCCGCCAAGACCAAGGCGCTGCTCGGTCACTTCTCGGGTCTGGGCCTCACCAACGCGCTGATCATCGACGGCGCCGAGCTCAACAACGGCTTTGCCGCTGCGGCCCGCAACATTCCGAACATGGACGTGCTGCCGATCCAGGGCATCAACGTCTATGACATCCTGCGCCGTCAGAAGCTTGTTCTGACCAAGGCCGCCATCGATGCGCTGGAGGCGCGCTTCAAATGACGAAGAACATCGAGGCTCGCCATTACGACGTGATCGTCGCCCCGGTCGTCACCGAAAAGGCGACGCTGGCGTCCGAGCACAACAAGGTCCTGTTCAAGGTGGCCGCCAAGGCGACCAAGCCGCAGATCAAGGAAGCGATCGAGAAGCTGTTTGACGTCAAGGTCAAGAGCGTCAACACGCTGGTCCGCAAGGGCAAGACCAAGGTCTTCCGCGGCAATCTCGGCTCGCAGTCGAACACCAAGCGCGCGATCGTGACCCTCGAAGAGGGTCATCGGATCGACGTGACCACCGGTCTGTAAGGTCGCACGACGATGGCACTGAAGAAATTCAATCCCACGACACCGGGCCAGCGCCAGCTGGTCATGGTCGATCGTTCAGCCCTCTACAAGGGCAAGCCGGTCAAGGCACTTACCGAAGGCAAGCACTCCTCGGGCGGTCGCAACAACACCGGTCGCATCACCGTGCGCTTCCGTGGCGGCGGTCACAAGCAGACGCTGCGCATCGTCGACTTCAAGCGCGACAAGGTCGACGCGCCCGCGACCGTCGAGCGGCTGGAATACGATCCGAACCGCACCGCGTTCATCGCGCTGGTCAAGTACGAAGACGGCACCCAGGCCTATATCCTGGCGCCGCAGCGCCTGGCGGTCGGCGATTCCGTGGTGGCCGGCAACTATGTCGACGTGAAGCCGGGCAACGTCATGCCGCTCGGCAACATGCCGGTCGGGACGATCATCCACAACATCGAGGTCAAGATCGGCAAGGGCGGCCAGCTCGCCCGTTCCGCCGGCACCTACGCCCAGCTCGTCGGCCGCGACCAGGATTACGTCATCATCCGCCTGAACTCGGGCGAGCAGCGTCTCGTGCACGGCCGTTGCCGCGGCACGATCGGCGCGGTGTCGAACCCGGATCACATGAACACCTCGATCGGCAAGGCCGGCCGCAACCGTTGGTTGGGCCGCAAGCCGCATAACCGCGGCGTGTCGATGAACCCGATCGACCATCCGCACGGCGGCGGTGAAGGTCGTACCTCGGGCGGCCGCCACCCGGTCACCCCGTGGGGCAAGCCGACCAAGGGCAAGAAGACCCGCAGCAACAAGTCGACCAACAAATTCATTCTCCTAAGCCGCCACAAGCGGAAGAAGTAAGGAACGCCGGACATGGTTCGTTCAGTCTGGAAAGGCCCGTTCGTCGAGGGTTCTCTGCTCAAGAAGGCAGATGCCGCGCGCGCGTCCGGCCGTCACGACGTCATCAAGATCTGGAGCCGTCGCTCGACGATCCTGCCGCAGTTCGTCGGCCTGACCTTCGGCGTCTACAACGGCCAGAAGCACGTGCCGGTGGCCGTCAACGAGGAAATGGTCGGTCACAAGTTTGGTGAGTTTTCGCCGACCCGGACCTTCCATGGCCACTCGGGCGACAAGAAAGCCAAGAAGGCTTGAGGATTAAACGATGAGCAAACCTAAGCGCGAACGGAGCCTCGCCGAGAACGAGGCCAAGGCGGTCGCCCGGATGCTGCGGGTGAGCCCGCAGAAGCTCAACCTGGTCGCCCAGCTCATTCGCGGCCGGAAGGCTTCCGCTGCGCTCGCCGACCTGCAGTTTTCGCGCAAGCGGATCGCGGTTGACGTGAAGAAGTGCCTGGAATCGGCTATCGCCAATGCCGAGAATAACCACGACCTCGACGTCGACGATCTCGTCGTGGCGCAGGCCTTCGTCGGCAACGGCCTCGTGATGAAGCGCTTTGCAGCCCGCGGCCGTGGCCGCTCGGGCCGTGTCTACAAACCATTTTCGCAGCTGACGATCATTGTTCGTCAGGTCGAAGCCGAAGCAGCAGCGGCTTAAGGGTCGCAGGAGAAAACGATGGGTCAAAAGATCAATCCGATCGGTCTGCGTCTCGGCATCAACCGGACCTGGGATTCCCGCTGGTTCGCCGGCAAGCAGGAATACGGCAAGCTGCTGCACGAGGACGTCAAGATCCGCGAGATCCTGCACAAGGAGCTCAAGCAGGCGGCCGTCGCCCGCATTGTGATCGAGCGTCCGCACAAGAAGTGCCGCGTCACCATTCACTCGGCCCGTCCGGGCGTGGTGATCGGCAAGAAGGGCGCCGACATCGACAAGCTTCGCAAGAAGGTCGCGGACATCACCTCGTCCGATGTCGTCATCAACATCGTCGAAATCCGCAAGCCGGAGCTCGATGCGACGCTGGTGGCCGAGTCGATCGCGCAGCAGCTCGAGCGCCGCGTGGCGTTCCGCCGCGCCATGAAGCGCGCCGTTCAGTCGGCGATGCGTCTCGGCGCTGAGGGCATCCGCATCAACTGCTCGGGTCGTCTGGGCGGCGCGGAAATCGCGCGCATGGAGTGGTACCGCGAAGGTCGCGTGCCGCTGCACACGCTGCGTGCCGACATCGACTACGGCGTTGCGACCGCGTTCACGACCTTCGGCACCTGCGGCGTCAAGGTCTGGATCTTCAAGGGCGAGATCCTCGAGCACGATCCGATGGCCCAGGACAAGAGAATGGCCGAAGGCGAGACGGGCGGCGGTGGTGATCGTGGCGGCCGTCAGCGCCGTGACCACGCTGCGGCCTGACGCCAGCACAGAGAATTTGAGGGCTTGAAGCCATGATGCAACCTAAGAAAACGAAGTTCCGGAAGGCGCATAAGGGCCGCATTCACGGCGTTGCGACTTCGGGCGCGACGTTGGCGTTCGGCCAGTTCGGCCTGAAGGCGACCGAGCCTGAGCGCGTCACCGCGCGTCAGATTGAAGCCGCCCGCCGCGCGCTGACCCGCCACATGAAGCGTGCCGGTCGGGTCTGGATCCGCGTGTTCCCCGACGTTCCGGTGTCGAAGAAGCCCGCCGAAGTCCGCATGGGCTCCGGCAAGGGTGCGCCGGAACTGTGGGTCGCGCGTGTCAAGCCGGGCAGGGTGCTGTTCGAGATCGACGGCGTCAACACCCAGACGGCGCGTGAGGCGCTGACGCTGGCGGCCGCCAAGCTGCCGATCAAGACGCGCTTCGTCGAGCGCATTGCGGAGTAATGGCCATGGCCCAGATGAAGATCGAAGACATCCGCGCGATGAGCCCCGACCAGCAGGACGACGCCGTCCTGAACCTGAAGAAGGAGCGCTTCAACCTGCGCTTCCAGCGTGCCACCGGGCAGCTCGAGAACACCTCGCGCCTGCGCGAGGCCCGTCGTGACATCGCCCGGATCAAGACCGTCGCCGCGCAAGCGCGCGCGAAGAAGAAGTAAGGGGCTAACGGATATGCCGAAACGTACTTTGCAAGGCGTGGTCGTCAGCGACAAGACTGCCAAGACCGTCGTGGTGCGCGTCGATCGCCGCTTCACGCACCCGATCTACAAGAAGACGATCCGCCGTTCGAAGAACTACCACGCGCACGACGAGAACAACGAGTTCAAGCCGGGCGACATGGTTTGGATCGAGGAATCGAAGCCGATTTCGAAGTTGAAGTCCTGGATCGTGATCCGGGGCGAGCACAAGAAAAGCGCCTGATCTGTTGGCCTTGGCCGACTGACTTCAGGGAAATGTTGAGCGCCGGCTAGGCTGGCGCAAAGAGAAGAGGACGAGGTGCATCAATGATTCAGATGCAGACCAACCTCGACGTGGCCGATAATTCTGGCGCACGCCGTGTCATGTGTATCAAGGTGCTCGGGGGCTCGAAGCGCCGCTACGCCACGATCGGCGACATCATTGTCGTCTCGATCAAGGAAGCGATTCCGCGTGGCAAGGTGAAGAAGGGCGACGTGATGAAGGCCGTCGTGGTGCGTGTCCGCAAGGACATCCGCCGCGCCGACGGTTCGGTCATCCGCTTCGACCGCAACGCCGCCGTCCTGATCAACAACCAGTCCGAGCCGATCGGCACCCGCATCTTCGGGCCCGTGCCGCGCGAGCTGCGTGGCAAGAACCACATGAAGATCATCTCGCTCGCGCCGGAGGTGCTGTGATGGCTGCGAAGATCCGCAAGGGCGACAAGGTCGTCATGCTGACCGGCCGCGACAAGGGTCGCACCGGCGAAGTGTTCGAGGTGCGTCCCGACGCCGGTACCGCGCTGGTGCGCGGCATCAACATGGTCAAGCGTCACCAGAAGCAGACGCAGGCCCAGGAGGGCGGCATCATCTCGAAAGAGGCGCCGGTCCAACTGTCCAACATCGCGTATGTCGGCAAGGATGGAAAGCCGACCCGCGTCGGATTCAAGATTCTGGCGGACGGCAAGAAAGTCCGCATCGCCAAGCGCTCGGGAGCTGAGATCGATGGCTGAGGCCGCTTACACGCCGCGCCTGCGCGCGGAATACGATGCGAAGATCCGCACGGAGATGACCGAGAAGTTCGGTTATGAGAACGTGATGCAGGTTCCGCGTCTGGACAAGATCGTGCTGAACATGGGGGTTGGCGATTCCGTCAACGACCGCAAGAAGGCCGAGACCGCCGCTGCCGAGCTGACCCAGATCGCCGGCCAGAAGGCGATCGTGACCTACTCGCGTATCGCGATCGCGACCTTCAAGCTGCGTGAGAACCAGCCGATCGGCTGCAAGGTCACGCTGCGCAAGGCTCGCATGTACGAGTTCATCGATCGCCTGGTGACGGTCGCGCTGCCGCGCGTCCGCGACTTCCGCGGCCTGAACCCGAAGAGCTTTGACGGTCGCGGCAACTACTCGCTCGGCATCAAGGAGCACATCATTTTCCCCGAGATCGACTTCGACAAGGTCTCGGAAGCCCGCGGTATGGACATCACCGTCTGCACCACGGCCAAGACCGACGAAGAGGCGAGGGCCTTGTTGACCGCTTTCAATTTCCCGTTCCGGCAGTGAGACGCTGACCTAAAGCCTCTCAAACGCGGATACCCAGGAGCCAAGCATGGCAAAGAAGAGTTCAGTCGAGAAGAACAACCGGCGCAAGCGGATGGTGAAGAACGCCGCCCCGAAGCGCGAGCGGTTGAAGGCGATCATCGCCGACAAGACGCTGCCGATGGAAGAGCGGTTCGCCGCGACCCTGAAGCTTGCTGAAATGCCGCGCAATTCGTCGGCCACCCGCATCCGTCTGCGTTGCGAGCTGTCGGGCCGCCCGCGCTCGAACTACCGCAAGAACAAGCTGTCCCGTATCGCGCTGCGCGACCTTGGCTCCAAGGGCATGGTCCCGGGCCTCGTGAAGTCGAGCTGGTAAGGAGGGTCGTTTAGATGTCTACGCACGATCCAATCAGCGATCTGATCACCCGCATCCGCAACGCGCAGATGCGTGCCAAGAGCAAGGTCTCCACGCCCGGCTCGAAGATGCGCGAGAACGTCCTCGAAGTGCTCAAGAGCGAGGGCTACATCCGCGGTTACGCCACGCTCGAGCACTCCTCGGGCCGCAGCGAGATCGAGATCGAGCTGAAGTATTTCGACGGCGAGCCCGTCATCCGCGAGATCGAACGTGTCTCCAAGCCCGGGCGTCGTGTTTACGCCTCGGTGAAGAACCTGCCGCGGGTCAATAACGGACTCGGTATTTCGGTGTTGTCGACGCCGAAGGGGATCATGGCCGACCACAGTGCGCGTGAAGCGAACGTGGGCGGTGAAGTCCTCTTCACGGTGTTCTGAGAAGGATTTTTGATCCATGTCACGTGTTGGCAAAAGGCCTGTTGCGGTGCCGTCCGGTGTGACCGCGACCGTGGACGGGCAGACCGTCAAGATGAAGGGGCCGAAGGGCCAGCTTCAGTTCGTCGTCCATGACGACGTCGAGGTGAAGCTCGAGAGCGGCCAGATCAAGGTGAACCCGCGGGTCGAGACCAATCGCGCGCGCGCCTTGTATGGCACCGCTCGCGCCCAGGTCGCGAATCTGGTCGAAGGCGTCACCAAGGGCTTCGAGAAGAAGCTCGAAATCACCGGCGTCGGTTATCGCGCCGCGATGCAGGGCAAGAACCTGCAGCTCGCGCTCGGTTACAGCCACGACGTGGTCTATGCGATCCCTGAAGGGATCACGATCACCGTGCCGAAGCCGACCGAGATCACGGTGACGGGCAGCGACATCCAGCGCGTCGGCCAGGTCGCCGCCGAGATCCGCTCTTATCGTCCGCCGGAGCCCTACAAGGGCAAGGGCGTGAAGTATGTTGGCGAATTCATCTTCCGCAAGGAAGGCAAGAAGAAGTAACGGAGCCGGTCATGTCCAAAGCCAAGGTTACAAATGCCCGGCGCAAGCGGAGTGTGCGGCTGAAGCTGCGCCGCTCCGGTGCTGGCCGCCCGCGTCTGTCGGTGTTCCGCTCGTCCAAGCACATCTATGCCCAGGTCATCGACGACCTGAAGGGCGAGACGCTGGCCTCTGCCTCGTCGCTCGAGAAGTCGATGCGCGACGGCGGCAAGACCGGCGCCGACATCGATGCGGCGAAGGCGGTCGGCAAGTTGCTGGCCGAGCGCGCCGCCGAGAAGGGCGTCAAGGAAGTCGTGTTCGATCGCGGCAGCTATCTCTACCACGGGCGCGTCAAGGCATTGGCCGACGCTGCGCGTGAGAGTGGGCTGAGCTTCTAACAGAATTTGAGGATTGAGGCGTAAGCTTCTGAAGGATTGGAAAAATGGCAGAACGCGAACAACGTGGTGGACGCGATCAACGCGGCGGACGTGACCGTCAGCAGCGCGAGGAGCGCGACAGCGAGTTCGTCGACAAGCTCGTCCACATCAACCGCGTGGCCAAGGTCGTCAAGGGCGGCAAGCGCTTCGGTTTCGCCGCGCTGGTCGTGATCGGCGACCAGAAGGGCCGTGCCGGCTTCGGTCACGGCAAGGCGCGCGAAGTGCCTGAGGCGATCCGCAAGGCAACGGAATCCGCCAAGCGCAACCTGACCCGCGTGTCGCTGCGCGAGGGCCGTACGCTGCATCACGACATCGCCGGCCGTCATGGCGCGGGCCGTGTCTATCTGCGTGCTGCTCCGGCCGGTACCGGCATCATCGCCGGCGGTCCGATGCGTGCCGTGTTCGAGACGCTCGGCGTCCAGGACGTGGTGGCGAAGTCGATCGGATCGTCGAACCCGTACAACATGGTTCGCGCGACCTTCGATGCGCTGAAGCACCAGGACAGCCCGCGTTCGGTCGCGGCGCGCCGCAACATCAAGGTGTCCACCCTCCAGGGTCGTCGCGTCGGCGGCGATGCCGAGGCGGCTGCGGACTAACGAACGCTTTTCGGAGTAGACCACGATGGCCAAGGCCGCAAAGACGATCAAAGTTGAGCAGACCGGCAGCGCGATCCGCCGCCATCACTCGCAGCGTTCGACGCTGATCGGGCTTAAGCTCAACAAGATCGGCCGCACCAGCGAACTGCCGGATACCCCGGCGATCCGCGGCATGATCGAAAAGGTTCACCATCTCGTTCGCATCGTCGACGAGAAGTAAAATTGCGCGCATGATCCCGAAAAGTGGATACCGGTTTTCGGGCCAGATCATGCGCAAAACACAAGGAGCAGGGCGATGAAGCTCAGCGATATCGCCGACAATGCCGGCTCGCGCAAGAAGCGTATGCGCGTCGGCCGTGGCATCGGTTCGGGCAAGGGCAAGCAGTCCGGCCGCGGCGGCAAAGGCCAGACCGCGCGTTCGGGCGTGCGCATCAAAGGTTTCGAAGGCGGCCAGATGCCGATGCATCGCCGTCTGCCCAAGCGCGGCTTCAACAACATCTTCCGCGTCGAGTACGCCGAGATCAATCTCGACCGGCTCCAGGATGCGGTCGATGCCAAGAAGCTCGACACCGGTAGCGTCGTGAACGTCGAGGCCCTGGTGAAGGCTGGCGTGCTGCGCCGCGCCAAGGGCGGCCTGCGGCTGCTCGGCCGCGGCGAGCTCAAGGCCAAGCTGAACATCGAAGTGCATGGCGCCTCGAAGACCGCGATCGAAGCGGTCGAGAAGGCCGGCGGTTCGGTGAAGATCCTGGCCCCTGCCAAGGAAGAGGGCGAGGCGGCGTAACAACTGCGTCATTGGCCCGCGCCTCGCGGGCCTTTGCGCATGCGGAACGATGGACTTATCGAAGCCGAAGCCCCAGATAATGTCCGGCGTCCGCTAAAATAGCCCGGCCGCGGGTATGACGGCGCAAAAGGCGGCGGGAGAAAGTCCAATATGGCCTCAGCAGCGGAACAACTGGCAGCCAACCTCAATTTCGGCGCGTTTGCCAAGGCCGACGAGCTGAAGAAGCGCATCTGGTTCACCCTGGGTGCGCTGCTCGTTTATCGGCTCGGGACCTACATCCCGCTGCCGGGCATCGATCCCAACATCTGGGAGCAGGTGTTCAAGTCGCAGGCCGGCGGCATCCTCGGCATGTTCAACATGTTCGCCGGCGGTGGCATCCACCGCATGGCGATCTTCGCGCTGAACATCATGCCGTACATCTCGGCCTCGATCATCATCCAGCTTCTGACCACCGTCTCGCCGCAGCTCGAGGCGCTGAAGAAGGAAGGTGAGTCCGGCCGCAAACTGCTGAACCAGTACACCCGCTATCTGACCGTGATCCTGGCCGCGTTCCAGTCCTATGGCATTGCGGTCGGCCTCGAGGGTGCCGGCAATGTCGTCAGCGATCCCGGCATGTTCTTCCGTCTGTCCACCGCGATCACGCTGACCGGTGGCACCATGTTCCTGATGTGGCTGGGGGAGCAGATCACCTCGCGCGGCATCGGTAACGGCATTTCGCTGATCATCCTCGCCGGCATCGTCGCCGAACTGCCCTCGGCGCTCGCCAACATGCTCGAGCTCGGCCGTCAGGGCGCGATGTCGACCGGCCTGATCCTGGTCGTGATCGTGATGGCGGTCGCCGTGATCGCCTTCATCGTGTTCATGGAGCGCGCCCAGCGCCGGCTTCTGATCCAGTATCCGAAGCGCCAGGTCGGCAACAAGATGTTCGAGGGGCAGTCCTCGCATCTGCCGCTCAAGCTCAACACCTCCGGCGTGATCCCGCCGATCTTCGCGTCCTCGCTGCTGTTGCTGCCGACCACGGTTGCGAACTTCAACGCGGGCAGCGGGCCGGAATGGTTCCAGTGGATCACGACCCAGCTCGGCCACGGCCGTCCGCTGTTCCTGATTCTCTATCTCGCGCTGATCGTGTTCTTCGCCTTCTTCTACACCGCTATCGTGTTCAACCCGACCGAGACCGCGGACAATCTGAAGAAGCACGGCGGCTTCATCCCGGGCATCCGTCCGGGCGAGCGCACCGCGGAATATATCGACTATGTGCTGTCGCGCGTCACGGTGCTCGGCGCGATCTATCTGGCGATCGTCTGCTTGATCCCGGAAATCCTGATCTCCTACGCCTCGGTGCCGTTCTACTTCGGCGGCACCTCGCTGCTGATCGTCGTCAGTGTCACCATGGACACGGTTGCGCAGGTGCAGGGCTATCTGCTGGCTCATCAGTATGAGGGCCTGATCCGCAAGTCGAAGCTCCGGGGTCGCCGCCGCTAAGCCGCGTCCTCTCGAGGCAGCACGCCTGTGCTGCCGATTCGCCGCGCGAGTCACGCGCGGCGCCCGCCGAGGTGATCAGCCAGTCATTCGGTCGCATCGGCAGAGCTGCTCTCACTGCAGCGCAATCACTGATTTCAAAGGCGTTCTTGGCGTCCGGGCATTTGCTCCCCTATGATATGGGTAGCGGTGCGGCGCCGATTATGGTTTGCACTGTTGTCAAACTTCAAACACAGGTGCGCGACGTATCGCTCACCAATCGGGGGGGCGTACGCCGATGAGAATTATCCTGCTGGGACCGCCGGGATCGGGCAAGGGGACCCAGGCGCAACTGCTGGTGCAGCGCTATGGCATCGTCCAGCTCTCGACCGGTGAGATGTTGCGTGCAGCCGTTGCAGCCGGAACGCCTGTCGGACTGAAGGCCAAGGAGATCATGGCCAGCGGCGGGCTCGTGCCCGACGATGTCGTGGTTGGAATCATCTCCGACCGCATCGATCAGCCGGACGCGAGGCACGGTTTCATCCTCGATGGTTTCCCGCGCACCGTGCCGCAGGCCGAGGCGCTGGACGAGCTTCTCAAGCACAAGCACATGAAGCTTGATGCGGTGATCGAGCTCCGCGTCAACGAGAGCGCGCTGCTGAGCCGCGTCGAGACCCGCGTCGCCCAGATGCGGGAGCGCGGGGAGGAGGTCCGGGTCGACGACACCCCGGAGGTGCTGACCAAGCGGTTAGCGAGCTACCGCAGCCAGACGGAACCGCTGATTCACTACTATTCCGAGCGTCGGAAGCTCTCCACCATCGACGGCATGATGGCCATCGACGAGGTCACCCGCGCCATCCACCGCCAGCTCCTGGCGCTCGGCGCGGTTGAACCCAAATCCCATGGCAAGAGCTATGCGCGCAGCGCGGCCAAGGCGGCACCCGCCAAGACGGGGGCGAAGAAGGCCAAGGTAGCCAAGAAAGCAACCCAAAAGCCGGCAAAAACCGGCAAAAAGGCTGCCAAATCGGCTAAATCCGCCAAAAAGGCCGTGAAAGGCGCCAAGAAGGCGGCCAAGAAGACAGCCAAGAAAACGGTCAAAAAGTCCGCCAAAAAGGCCGTCAAGAAAGGTTCGAAGAAGAGTCCAAAAAAGGTCACGAAAAAGCGAGCCAAACGCTAGCGGCAGTTGACGAAAGCCCCCTGAATCCCTTAATAAGCCCAGCATCCAAGTCGGATAGTTTCAAACGATGCCGGGCCCCAGGAAGACCAGGGGTGGGCGTCGTGTTCGCGTTTGTGAACACCTGCCCGAGAAACACAAGCACTTAAAGCCCGATTCCTGACGAGGGATCGGCAACAGGAGAAGGCCGTGGCCCGTATTGCCGGCGTGAACATTCCGACCAACAAGCGCGTGCTGATCGCGCTTCAGTACATCCATGGCATCGGCGAGAAGATCGCTGGCGAGATCGTGGAGAAGGTGAAGATCCCCGCGGATCGTCGTGTCAATCAGCTCAGCGACGCTGAAGTGCTCCAGATCCGCGAAGTGATCGACCGCGATTATCTCGTCGAGGGCGACCTGCGTCGTGAGGTCGGCATCAACATCAAGCGTCTGATGGACCTCGGCTGCTATCGCGGCCTGCGTCATCGTCGCGGTCTGCCGGTGCGCGGTCAGCGGACCCACACCAATGCGCGTACGCGCAAGGGTCCGGCCAAGGCCATCGCCGGCAAGAAGAAGTAAACTGGCGAATAGGGTTTGGCGAATGGCGAGTAGGGAGCGTCCCTATTCGCCATTCGCTACTCACCATTCGCCTCCACAGGTGTAGCCGCTGGCATTACGGCGGCGTTTGAGATCTCCAGGAAAGGTAGTCTATGGGCAAGGAAGCCACCCGCGTTCGTCGTCGTGAGCGCAAGAACATCGCCTCCGGCGTCGCGCACGTGAACTCGTCGTTCAACAACACGACCATCACCATCACCGACGCACAGGGCAACACGATTGCCTGGTCCTCCGCCGGCACCATGGGCTTCAAGGGCTCGCGCAAGTCGACCCCGTATGCCGCGCAGGTTGCCGCCGAAGACGTGTCGAAGAAGGCGCAGGAGCACGGCATGCGCACGCTGGAAGTCGAAGTCGCCGGTCCCGGTTCGGGCCGTGAGTCGGCGCTCCGCGCGCTGCAGGCCGCTGGCTTCACCGTCACCTCGATCCGCGACGTGACCACGATCCCGCACAACGGCTGCCGTCCGCGCAAGCGTCGGCGCGTCTGATACGAAGTTGCGGGCGCATCGTCGCCCGCGATGCTTTTTTTAAGAAGCCGCGGGTTTGATCTGCGGCCTTTCTCCAACGCCAGTATTTGAATTTTCAAATCGACTGGCCTGTATGGGTGAAACAGTGACGATCCAGAAAAATTGGCAAGAACTGATTCGGCCGAACAAGCTCCAGATTCAGCCCGGCAGCGATTCCTCGCGTTTCGCGACCATCGTTGCCGAGCCGCTCGAGCGCGGTTTCGGCCAGACGCTCGGCAACGCGCTGCGCCGCATCCTGCTCTCCTCGCTCCAGGGCGCGGCGGTGCAGTCGGTGCACATCGACGGCGTGCTGCATGAGTTCTCCTCGATCGCTGGCGTCCGTGAGGACGTCACCGACATCGTGCTGAACATCAAGGACATCGCGATCAGGATGCAGGGCGAAGGCCCCAAGCGCATGGTCGTGAAGAAGCAGGGCCCGGGCGCTGTCACTGCCGGTGACATCCAGACGGTCGGCGACGTCGTCGTGCTCAATCCCGACTTGCAGATCTGCACGCTCGACGAGGGCGCCGAGATCCGCATGGAGTTCACGGTTGCCACCGGCAAGGGCTACGTGCCCGCCGAGCGCAACCGTCCCGAGGATGCTCCGATCGGCCTGATTCCGGTCGACAGCCTGTACTCGCCGGTCCGCAAGGTCTCCTACAAGGTCGAGAATACCCGTGAGGGCCAGATCCTCGACTACGACAAGCTGACCATGACGATCGAGACCAACGGCGCGCTGACGCCGGATGACTCGGTGGCTTACGCCGCCCGCATCCTGCAGGATCAGCTCAACGTGTTCGTCAACTTCGAGGAGCCGCGCAAGGAAGTCGCCCAGGAGATCATCCCGGACCTCGCCTTCAACCCGGCCTTCCTCAAGAAGGTGGACGAGCTCGAGCTGTCGGTGCGTTCGGCCAACTGCTTGAAGAACGACAACATCGTCTACATCGGCGACCTCGTGCAGAAGTCGGAAGCGGAGATGCTCCGTACCCCGAATTTCGGCCGCAAGTCGCTGAACGAGATCAAGGAAGTGCTGGCCCAGATGGGTCTGCACCTCGGCATGGAAGTGCCGGGCTGGCCGCCGGAGAACATCGACGAGCTCGCCAAGCGCTTCGAGGATCACTACTAGGCGAATAGGGAATGGCGAATTGCGAATGGAAACAATTCGCTACTCGCCATTCGCTACTCACCACCACGGGCGAACGCAGGCAGCCCACCTGAGCAACATGTCCGACGAACCGTCGCGGCAGTTCATACGTTAAGGAATAGACATATGCGTCACGGCAAGGTTCATCGGAAGCTCAACCGCACCGCCGAGCATCGCCGCGCGATGTTCGCGAACATGTGCGCCGCGCTGATCAAGCACGAGCAGATCGTCACCACGCTGCCCAAGGCCAAGGAGCTTCGTCCGATCGTCGAGAAGCTCGTCACACTCGGCAAGAAGGGCGGGCTGTCGCTGCGCCGCCAGGCCATCTCCGAGATGCGCGACAAGGACCAGGTCAGGAAGCTGTTCGACGTGCTGGCGCCCCGCTACAAGGATCGCCAGGGCGGCTATACCCGCATCATCAAGGCGGGCTTCCGCTATGGCGACAACGCGCCGATGGCCGTGATCGAGTTCGTCGACCGCGACGTCGATGCCAAGGGCCAGGACTCCGGTCCGGTGCAGGCGAAGGAAGCCGAGGCGGCGTAAGCCGGCCGGTACTGAGTTTCGAGACAGCGGCGCCTTCGGGCGCCGCTTTTTTATGACGTGAGCGGTAGGGTGGGCAAAGGTGCGCTCTTCGCGCGCCGTGCCCACCATTCCATCCGCACGCCGTGCTGACATGGTGGGCACGCTACGCATTGCCCACCCTACAAGCGCGTCCTTGCGGCGACAGAGCCTCACGCATCGGTGATCGCTGATTGCCATGACGCTGGCAACGCCCAATATCTCCGTCAACATCAACGGAGACGACGCATGAACATCGACCTTTCCGGAAAGTCCGCCCTCGTGACCGGCTCGACCGCCGGCATCGGCCATGCCATCGCCAAGGGCCTCGCCGGCTCGGGCGCGAGCGTGGTGATCAACGGGCGCGGCCAGGACAAGGTCGATGCGGCCGTGCGCAAGCTGGAAGGGACGGGTGCCAGGGTGCGCGGCATCGCCGCTGACGTCTCGACCGCATCAGGCTGCAAGGCGCTTGTGGCGGCACTGCCCGAGGTCGACATTCTCGTCAACAATGCCGGCATCTTCGAGCCAAAGGACTTTTTCGAGATTCCGGACGAGGACTGGAGCCGCTTCTTCGAGGTCAACGTCATGAGCGGCATTCGCCTGTCGCGCGCTTACCTGAAGGGAATGCTTAAGCGCAACTGGGGCCGCATCGTCTTCATCTCCTCGGAATCCGGGCTCAACATTCCCGTCGAGATGATCCACTACGGCACGACCAAGACCGCGCAGCTCTCGGTCGCGCGGGGTCTCGCGCAGCTCACCCGCGGCACCGGCGTCACCGTCAATTCCGTGCTGCCGGGTCCGACCATGTCGGAAGGCGTCGCGACCTTCGTGAAGGATCTCGCCAAGCAGAACGGTCAGTCGGTCGACGAAGCCGCGGCCAATTTCGTCAAGCAGCATCGCCCGAGCTCGCTGCTCCAGCGCTTCGCCAGCGTCGACGAGATCGCCAACATGGTGGTCTATGTCGCCTCGAAGGAGGCATCCGCAACCAATGGCGCGGCGCTGCGCGCGGAAGGCGGCATCGTCAACACCATCGCGTGAGGCCCGCCTGTGTCGGCCTATGTGATCTCCGAGGTGGAGGTACGCGATCAGGCTGCTATGGAGGCCTATCGCACGCTCGCGGCCCAAACCATCGCGCAATGTGGCGGGTGCTATCTCGTCCGCGGCGGTCCGGCCGAAGTGCTGGAGGGCGGCCCGCCGCCCAAGACCATCATCATCGTGGAGTTTCCCTCGATGGCCCGCGCGCGCGAATGGTACGCCTCGCCGGAATATGCCGCGGCGCTGAAGCTGCGGCAGACGGCGCTGGAGCGGCGACTGTTGTTCGTCGAGGGCGTGATCCCGGCCTAGCTGGTCTGCCCACTTGCCGCTTCAATTCGGAGCGCGACCGGCTAAAACGGGGTTACATGCTCTGGCCCCTCTCGACCCGCCACAAACGCCTGTTCAGGCTGACATCCGCGCGATGGCAGCGGCGGGCGATCTTTCTGCTTGGCGGGATCGCCGTCGGCGCTGCGGCGGTGGCGCTGGCGCAGCTTGCCGATCTCGCCCAGCACGCCTTTGTGCTCCTTCTGGCCAAGTCGCGCTATGCCGTACTGGCGGTGACGCCGCTCGGCTTTATGCTGTCGGCCTATCTGACCATCCGTCTATTCCCGAACGCGCAGGGCAGCGGCATTCCGCAGGCGATCGCCGCGCGGCATCTGACCGATCAGGCGGCGCGCGAGAGCCTGGTCTCGATCCGGGTCGCGATCGGCAAGATGATCCTCACCCTGTTCGGGCTCCTGTGCGGCGGCTCCGTGGGGCGGGAAGGGCCGACCGTTCAGGTCGGCGCTTCCATCATGTTCGCGCTCGGCCGGGTCTCGCCACGCCGCCAGCCCGGGCTGATTCTGGCGGGTGCCGCCGCCGGCGTGGCCGCGGCCTTCAACACGCCGCTTGCGGGAATCGTCTTCGGCATCGAGGAGATGAGCCGCGCTTTTGAGACGCGTACATCCAGCCTCATCATTGCAGCCGTCATCGCGGCCGGCCTGACGTCGCTCGCGCTATCAGGTAATTACGCCTATTTCGGCAGCAGCGCGATGTCGCTGGCGCGTGGCGCCGACTGGCTGGCCGTTCCGCTTTGCGGCGTGGTCGGCGGCCTCGCGGGCGGCCTGTTCAGCCGCGTTGTCATTGCCATGGCGCGCGGTTTCAAGAACCCGCTCGGACGCGCGATCAAGGGCCACCCGCTCTGGTTTGCATTTGCTTGCGGCCTCGCTGTCGCGATTTGCGGCCTGATGTCGGGCGACACGATCTATGGCACGGGTTATGTGCAGGTGAGGGAGGCGCTGGATCACGGCACGCCGCTGCCGCGAGACTTCGGGGTTCTCAAGCTCCTGGCCACCACCTTTGCCGCGATCAGCGGTATACCGGGCGGCATCTTTTCGCCGTCGCTCGCCGTCGGCGCCGGGATCGGCAGCAATATCGCCGCGTTGTTCCACGACGCGCCGCTCGGTGCGATCATGCTGCTCGGCATGGTCTCGTATTTCGCCGGCGTCGTGCAGGCGCCGATCACCGCCTTCGTGATCGTGACCGAGATGACGGACAATCACGGCATGGTCGTGCCGTTGATGGCGGCCGCGCTGATCGCGCATTTCGTCTCGCGGATGATCTGCGAGGAGGGTATCTATCACGCGCTCGCCAAAGGCTTCGTCGAGCGGGCGACGCGTCCGCGTGAGGGGGAAGCAAGATGAGCCGTTTCTGGAGCAGCTTGACGCATGATTTGAAGCCCTACGTGCCGGGCGAACAGCCTCGCATCGCGGACCTGATCAAGCTGAACACCAATGAAAACCCGCTCGGTCCCTCTCCGCGTGCGCTGGAGGCGATCCGCGACTCGGCAGCCGATACCCTGCGTCTTTATCCGGACCCGCAGGCGACCGCGCTGCGGGCCGCCCTGGCCACCTATCATGGTGTGAGACCCGAGCAGGTGTTCGTCGGCAACGGCTCGGACGAGGTGCTGGCCCATGCCTTCGTCGCCCTGCTGAAGCATGATGCCCCGCTGCTGTTTCCCGATATCACCTACAGTTTCTACCCGGTCTACTGCCGGCTGTTCGGCATCGCCTACGAGACCGTGCCGCTCGACCAGGCCATGCAGATCCGCATCGCAGATTACCGTCGGCCGGCCGGCGCGATCATCGTCCCAAATCCGAACGCGCCGACGGGGATCGCGCTGTCTCGCGCCGAGATCGAGACACTGCTGGAGCAGCATCCGGATGTGCCTGTCGTCGTCGACGAGGCCTATGTCGATTTCGGCGCCGAGACCGCGATTCCGCTGGTTGCGTCCCATCGGAATCTCCTGGTCGTGCAGACCATGTCCAAGTCGCGCGCGCTGGCAGGGCTTCGGGTGGGATATGCGATCGGCGATGCCGATCTGATCGATGGGCTGACACGCGTGAAGGACAGCTTCAATTCCTATCCGCTCGGCCGGCCCGCTCAGGCCGGCGCCATCGCCTCGCTGGAGGACGAAGCCTATTTCCAGCAGGGCCGCGTTCGCGTGATCGAGGGCAGGGAGCGGCTGACCCGCGGACTGAAGCGAGCTGGCTTCGAGGTGCTGCCGTCCCTGGCCAACTTCGTCTTCGCGCGCCATCCCGCCCATGAGGGTGCCGTGCTCGCGGCAGCGCTGCGGGAGCGGGCGGTGATCGTTCGCCACTTTACAGCTCCCCGCATCTCGGATTTTTTGCGGATCACCGTCGGCACGGATGAGCAGATCGACCGGCTGTTGTCGGCCTTGTCGCGGATAGTGGCCTGACCGTGAAATCGTAGGGTGGCAAAGCGACTTGTTGCCCACCCTACGCACCGACGTCGTGGTTGCTTACCACCCCTCCAGCACGATCTTGCCGCGCGACTTGCCGCTCTCGAGCAGCGCATGCGCGCGCTTGAGGTTGGCCGCGTTGATCGTGCCAAAGGTCTGGTCGAGCGTGGTGCGCAAGACGCCCTTGTCGATGAGGTCGGCGACGTCGTTGAGCAGATGATGCTGCGCGATCATGTCAGGCGTCTGGAATGAGGAGCGCGTGAACATCGATTCCCAGTGCACCGAGATCGCCTTGCCTTTGAATGCGCTCACGGTGAACTCCGCGGGATCGTCGATCAGGCCAAACTTGCCCTGCGGCGCCATGAATTCGGCGATCGATTTGTAGTGCTGCTCGGTGAAGGTGAGGCTCGCCACTAGAGCGACCGGCGGCAGCTTCAGCTTCTCGATCTGCTCCTTCATCGGCTTGCCGTGGTCGATCACCGCATGTGCGCCGAGATCGAGGCACCATTTTTGCGACTCCGGCCGTGTTGCGGTCGCAACCACGGTGAGGCCGGTGAGGCGGCGCGCGAGCTGGATAAGGATCGAGCCGACACCGCCGGCGCCGCCGGTGATCAGCAGCGTGCGCGGATCGACGCTCTTGCCGGGCACGGCGCCGAGGCGGTCGAACAGCAATTCCCACGCGGTGATGGAGGTGAGGGGAAGGGCGGCGGCCTGCGCGAACGAGAGCGACTTCGGCTTGTTGCCGACAATGCGCTCGTCGACCAGATGGAATTCGGAGTTGGTGCCCTGGCGTTGGATTGAGCCCGCGTAAAACACCTCGTCGCCCGGCTTGAACAGCGTGACGTCGGGCCCGACGGCATCGACCACGCCCGCCGCGTCGAAGCCCAAAATCTTGGTCTCGCCCTCGGGCGGGGCGGCGCGTTTGCGCACCTTGTAGTCGACCGGATTAGCCGAGATCGCCTTCACCGTGACGCGGATGTCGCGCCCCTTCGGTTCCGGTTTGGTGGTCTCGAAATCGATCAGCGCGTCCTGATCCTCGATCGGAAGCGATTTCTTGTAGCCGACGGCCTTCATGGCTTGTCTCCATCAGATGGCGTATTCGCCTGCTGCTCTAACTGTCGCCCTGGCTCCCATTTGGCAAGTACTGTAAATTCGGGGATATAGTCCCTGTATGGATACTATTGGGAAAGCACGCATGAAACGACGAGATTTTACCCGTCGTCCCGGCTGCTCGGTCGAGGCGACGCTGGATCTGATCGACGGCAAGTGGAAGGGCGTGATCCTCTATCACCTCCAGAACGGTACCCAGCGCTTTGGCGAACTGCGTCGCAGGATGCCCGGCATCACCCAGCGCATGCTGACAAAACAGCTTCGCGCGCTGGAGGAGGACAAGCTTGTCATCCGCAAGGTCTATGCCGAAGTGCCGCCGCGGGTGGAATACACGCTGTCTGAGCTCGGCGAAAGCTTGCGCCCAGTGATCGACACTCTGAAAGCGTGGGGTGAGGGCCATCAGGAGCGGCTGTCCTGCGCGCCGGCGCCTAAGGTCGAGCCCGTCGTCAAGAAGCCGAAGCGCGCTGCTTAACTTCCGGGAGCGGCCACGCCGCCCCCGGAATTGATCGCGTCAGAAGGCGAACTGCGTGCGCATTGCCACGGCGTCGAAGTTCGAGCCCGTATTCGCGAATGCAGTTGGCGGCAGCGTCTGTTTGGAGACGGTGCCATGCAGGTAATCGAGCATGAAGCGGACGTTACCGTTGACGTACCAGTTGAGCGCAAGCGTGTAGACGTTCTGGCGCCCACCCGCGACGCCGTTGGCGCTCGCAAGCTGATCATTGAGGTCGATCGTCGAGAAGCGTCCCGCGATTTCCCACGCGCCCCAGCCGCCGCCGTCGAGCGAGAACGGATGCGCCGGCTTGACACCGTTATAAGCGGCGTTGGCAGCGTTGTAGGTGTGGGTCTCGCCCGTCAGCACGTAGCCGGCCTGCGCGTAACCGCCCTGGAATTTCAGGCTCGGCGCGCCGACCAGTGGCACACCGGTATTGGCGGTGCGGTCGACATTGTACCAGAAATACTCGCCCTGGAGGATCAGCGGTCCGTAGGTCGCGGCCGCCTCTACGCTGTAGACCTGAGCGCCCGAGACATTGGCAATCGCACCGGTCGACACCAGCGTCGTCGGGTCGAGACGCAATTCCGGACGGTCGCTGAGCGTGACTGTCTGCGTGTTGGCAATGAGATTGCGCGGCGGCTGGATCAGCCATTGCGCGTCGGCGCCGATATGCACCGAGTAGTCCTTGCCGCTGATCGGGTTGCCGGCAATACGCGCCACCGCGCCATATTGCTCGCTCGTTCCCGCCGGTGCCGCGCTCGAGGCGGAATGAATCGCGCCGGTCGACGGTCCCGTGACATAGCCGCCGATCCAGAGCTGGTCGTTGAACCAGCGCGCGCCCGCCGCGGAGCGGAAGTCGCCTGCAGCGATGTTGGTCGCGACCACGCCGGGCGAGGCGCGCTCCATGAACATGATGTCGTTGGAGCTCGTGGCTTCGTCCAACGTGTACGGCAGGTCCATGATGCCGGCCTCGATGGCCATCCGGCCGCCGAACGGCTTCAGGCCGGTGTAGCTGAGATAGGCATTCTCCAGGCCGGAGACGCCGCCGCCCGGCAGCGAGCCGGGCGCTGCGCCGCCAAAACCGTCGGACGAGCCGCCGAAGTCGTAGACCAGCGCGAAATTCCAGTCGTTGAAGAATTTGCCGGCGAGGCCAATGCGTGCGCGACGGACATTCTCGCCGCTGTCGAGCTTCTGCGGGACGGTTGACGCCGTGTTGGGACGATAGTCGTAGCCGCCGACATCCCAGTGGACGCGGCCGGTGATGGCAACGCAGTTCGCCCCGTCGGATGTGCAGATGGTCGGCCGGTTGTTCGGCATCGTCACGATCACGCCGGCTGTCGGCGGCGCGCCCTTGACCGGAAACGCCGCATTGGCATTGGCCACGACGGCCTTCGCCTCGGAGCGTGCTTCGGCTTTCGCTTCAGCCTTCGCCTCCGCTCTGGCTTTCGCGGCGGCCGCCGTGTTCGCGGCAGTCTGGTTCTGGAGCTTGTCGAGCTTCTGCTCCAGCATCTTCAGCTGCTGCTTCAGGAGCGCGATCTCCTGATCGCTGTTGCTTGCCGATTGGGCCTGGGCCTGCGAGCCCGCCAGCGCACCGGCGAGACCAATCGCCGCGGCTGTTATTCTTGTCCTGCTCACGTCATGACTCCATCGTTTGACGATCTTCCCCAAGTCGTAACGGGAGAGCCTAAGAACGATCGATGACTGCCCCGCGACGCTACGCTCCGGTTGCGTGGTTCCCACTGGTGCAAATTCGTCGCAACCGAATCCACCGCGGCATAGAATGCTGGATGATGCGCGTCATGCCAATCTGTCGCGCCAGGCGGCTTGCGATTTTGCACGAAGGCTTGCAGGCCGGACACACCGGGACAGGGCCGAATATTGCCGCCCGGCGCCCTTCTATTGGGGGGCGAACGCGCCTATATTCCGGCGTCTTTTCCAAGAGGTAGGAATGTTTCGAGCGAACCGGACCGCCGTCGTCACGGCATTGTGCATAGCCTTTTCGGCCCACTTCTATCCGGCTGCGGCGCAGGACCGTCGTGTCCCGTCGTCGCCGGCCGAGTTGCGGCTGTCCTATGCGCCGATCGTGCAGCGGGTGCAGCCGGCGGTCGTCAACGTCTATGCCGCCAAGGTGGTGCAGAACCGCAATCCGTTGCTGGACGACCCGATCTTCCGCCGCTTCTTCGGCGTGCCGGGCCAGCAGCAGGAGCAGGTGCAGCGGTCGCTGGGTTCGGGCGTGATCGTCGATTCCTCCGGACTCGTCGTCACCAACGTCCACGTCATCGAGGGCGCCGACCAGGTGAGAGTGTCGCTGTCGGACAAGCGCGAGTTCGAGGCGGAGATCGTGCTGAAGGACTCCCGCAGCGATCTCGCGGTGCTGCGTCTGAAGGATAGCAAGGAAAAGTTTCCAGCGCTCGAATTCACCAACTCGGATGAGCTGATGGTCGGCGACGTCGTCATGGCGATCGGCAACCCCTTCGGCGTCGGCCAGACCGTGACCCACGGCATCATCTCGGCGCTCGCGCGCACGCAGGTCGGCATCACCGACTACCAGTTCTTCATCCAGACCGATGCTGCGATCAATCCCGGCAATTCCGGCGGCGCGCTGGTCGACATGAACGGCCGGCTTGCCGGCATCAACACCGCGATCTACTCGCGCTCCGGCGGCTCGCAAGGCATCGGCTTTGCGATCCCCGCCAATATGGTGCGCGTCGTCGTCGCCTCCGCCAAGAGCGGCGGCACGGCGGTGAAGCGGCCATGGCTCGGTGCGAAGCTGCAGGCGGTGACGCCTGAGATCGCCGAGAGCCTCGGCTTGCGCTCGCCGACCGGCGCGCTGGTCGCAAGCGTCGTTCCCAACGGTCCTGCAGCCAAGGCGGGGTTGAAATCCTCCGACCTCATCACCGGCATCGACGGCCAGGCCGTGGACGATCCCAACGCGTTTGACTACCGCTTTGCCACCCGTCCGCTCGGCGGCACGGCGCAGATCGACGTGCAGCGCGGCGGCAAGCCGCTCAAGCTGGCGATCGCGCTCGAGACTGCGCCGGATATCGGCCGCAACGAACTCGTTCTCACCGCGCGCTCGCCGTTCCAGGGCGCCAAGGTCTCGACCATCACGCCGGCGCTTGCCGATGAGCTGCATCTCGACGCCGACACCGAAGGTGTCGTGATCACCGATCTCGGCGGCGACAGCGCGGCGGCGAGTGTCGGCTTCCAGAAGGGCGACATCATCCTGGCCGTCAACAACCAGAAGATCGGCAAGACCGGCGATATCGAGAAGGCGGCGGCCGTAAGCCAGCGGCTCTGGCGCATCACTCTGGTGCGCGGCGGTCAGCAGATCAACGTCACGCTGGGCGGATGAGTCCGAAGCGACCACAGGAGACGCCAACTCTCTTTGCCGCGGCGGGGCTCGATCACGACGCCCCGCATCCGCTGCCGGACCGGCTGCGGCCGCGTGCGCTGTCGGAGGTCGTCGGCCAGGATCACATCCTCGGCCCCGACGGCGCGCTGACGCGCATGCTCGAGACGCGCACGCTCGGTTCGCTGGTGTTTTGGGGGCCGCCCGGCACCGGCAAGACCACGGTGGCGCGGCTGTTGGCGGATGCGACCGATCTGCATTTCGAGCAGATCTCGGCTGTGTTCTCCGGCGTCGCGGACTTGAAGAAAGCATTCGACGCCGCGCGTGCCCGTCGCGAGATGGGCAAGGGTACGCTCTTGTTCGTCGACGAGGTGCATCGCTTCAACCGCGCGCAGCAGGATTCGTTTCTGCCGGTGATGGAGGACGGCACCGTCGTCATGGTCGGCGCTACCACCGAAAACCCGTCATTCGAGCTCAATGCGGCGCTTCTGTCCCGCGCGCGCGTGCTGGTGTTCCGCTCGCTCGATGCCGCCGCGATCGAAAAACTGTTCGCGCATGCCGAGGAGGTCGAGGGTCGCAAGCTGCCGCTCGATGAAGAGGCGCGCGCAGTGCTGGTGCGCATGGCCGATGGCGACGGCCGCGCGGCGCTCACGCTTGCCGAAGAGGTCTGGCGCTCGGCGCGGGCGGACGAGATGTTCAATGCCGCGCAGTTGCAGGACATCCTGCAACGCCGCGCGCCGATCTACGACAAGTCGGCCGACGGCCATTACAATCTGATCTCGGCGCTGCATAAATCGGTGCGCGGCTCCGATCCAGATGCCGCACTCTACTATCTCGCGCGGATGTTAGACGCCGGCGAGGATCCACTGTTCCTGGCGCGTCGCGTGGTGCGCATGGCGGTCGAGGACATCGGCCTTGCCGATCCGCAGGCGCTCGTCATCGCCAATGCCGCCAAGGACGCCTTCGATTTCCTCGGCCATCCCGAGGGCGAGCTCGCGATCGCGCAGGCCGTGATCTATCTCGCCACCGCGCCGAAATCGAACGCGGTCTATACCGCTTTCGGCACGGCGATGCAGGTCGCCAAACAGGCCGGCTCGCTGCTGCCGCCCAAGCACATCCTGAACTCGCCGACCAAGCTGATGAAGTCGGAGGGCTACGGCGCAGCTTACGAATACGACCACGACGCCCCCGACGCCTTCTCCGGCCAGGACTACTTCCCGGAAGCCTTGGGCCGCCAGACCTTCTACGACCCGCCCGAGCGCGGTTTCGAGCGGGAGATCCGCAAGCGGCTGGATTACTGGGCCAAGCTGCGCAAGGAGCGGGGTGGCTCGCGCTAGAATCGGCCATTTCGCCGTGACGGGAGCCGGCTTTTAGGGTACGCAGGCAACCATGAGCCGCCGTATCAAGAGAACCAATCAAGAGCCCCGCTCGCGCGACGAGCGCAAGGAATCGCGTCCGTTCAAGGCGCGTAGCGCGAACAAGGCTGGGCCGCGTCCAGGCAGGAAGCTTGGCGCCAAGCCGCCGCGCTTTGCGGGCGAGCGCGCCGAGCGGCGTCCGCCCAAAACGGAGCTGGAGCAGGCCGCGCCGGTAAAGCCGGTCGAGGTGCTGCTGCCGACCAAGGTTCAGACCGTCAAGGTGACGGCCGATGAGAACAACATGCGCGTCGATCGCTTTCTCGAAGCGCGCTTTCCCGGCCTGTCGTTCTCCCACATCCAGCGCGTCGTCCGCAAAGGCGAGCTGCGCGTCGACGGCAAGCGCGTCGACAGCAAGGACCGGCTTGAGGAGGGACAGAGCGTCCGCATTCCGCCGCTGAAGCTCGATACGCCGAAGGCGGTGGGCGAGTTGTCGGAGGCTGCGCAAAAGACCCTTGCCGCGCTGAAGGAGATGACGATCTACGAGGATGACGACGTCCTCGTGCTGAACAAGCCCGCTGGCCTCGCCGTGCAGGGCGGCTCGGGCATGACGCGGCACATCGACCAGATGCTGGAGGTGATGCGCGATTCGAAGGGCCAGAAGCCGCGGCTCGTGCACCGTATCGATAGGGAAACGTCGGGCTGTCTTTTGATCGCCAAGACGCGTTTTGCCGCCTCGCATCTGACCGGCGCGTTCCGCTCGCGCTCGGCACGGAAAACCTATTGGGCGCTGGTGCCGGGCCTGCCGAAGCCGAAGCAGGGCCGCATCTCGACTTTCCTTGCGAAGGAGGAGAGCGAGGACGACACCATCATGCGCATCGCCCAGCATGGCGACGAGGGCGCGAGCCACGCGGTGACGTACTACGCGGTGGTCGAGACTGCCGGCAACAAGCTGACCTGGGTGTCGCTGAAGCCGGTGACGGGGCGCACCCACCAGCTCCGCGCCCACATGGAGCATATCGGCCATCCCATCGTCGGCGATCCCAAATATTTCAACATCGAGAACTGGCAGCTGCCGGGGGGCCTGCAAAACCGGCTGCACCTGCTTGCGCGCCGGATCGTCATCCCGCACCCGCGCGGCGGCGTCATCGATGCCACCGCGCCGCTGCCGCCGCACATGCAGCAGTCGTGGAATCTGCTTGGGCTGGACGCGAGCCGGTTCGATCCGATCGAGAACGCGCCGGAGGAGTAGGGAGCGCTGCTAGCCACAGTCATCGCCCGCGAAGAAGGCGGGCGATCCAGTATTCCAGAGGCCGGCCTTAGCGAGCTCGCTCTCATCACATCCGCCGCGGAGTACTGGATGCCCCGCCTGCGCGGGGCATGACAGCGGTGATTGTGGTTGCGACCGAAAGCCAGCATCTCAATTCCGAAACTGCTCCAAAAACGTCCGCCACAATGCCCGCAAGTTCCCTCATGCCCGCTCGCTTTATCGGCCGCCGATCTTACCTTAAAAGCCGATCTTACTTCAAAAGCCTGCATTCAGCGGCGGAGACCGAAAACTCACATGCGCGAATTGTTCGAAGAAGCAGCCGGCCAACCCCCGCCGGATCCGCGGGAATCGGCGCGTGCGTCCGCGCGGACGCCGCGGCGCAAGCGCTTCTACAAGGATGTGGGCATCGCCGAGGTCGAGGGCGGGTTCGCTATCACGCTCGACGGCAAGCCGATCCGGACGCCGTCTGCCCGCCAGGTGGTGATCCCCGCGCGGGGGCTGGCCGATGCCGTGGCCGCGGAATGGGCCGCGCAGGGCGAGGCGATCGATCCCGTGACCATGCCGCTGACGCGGATCGCCAACAGCGTGGTCGAGGGCGTGGTCGACCGCGTCGAGCTTGTCACTGATGATCTCGCAAAATATTTGGAGACCGATCTGCTGTTCTATCGCGCCGGCCACCCCGAGGGGCTGGTCGCCCGCGAGGCCGCGCATTGGGACCCCGTGCTGTTCTGGGCGGCGGAGGCGCTGGGGGCGCATTTCATCCTGTCCGAGGGGATCGTGCACGTGAGGCAGCCGGACGAGGCGCTCCGGGCCGCCCGCGCCGCGCTGCCGGGGGATGCCTGGTCGGTCGCCGCCCTCCACATCGTGACGACCCTGACCGGCTCGGCGTTGCTGGCGCTGGCGCTGGCCCATGGCGTGCGTGACGCCGGCCAGGTCTGGGCCGCCGCCCATGTCGACGAGGACTGGAACACCGACCAGTGGGGCGCGGACGAGGAGGCGGTCGCCCGCCGGGCTACCCGCCTCAGGGATTTCAACGCCGCCGCGGCGGTGCTGGCGGCCGTGAACCCGCCCGCGGCCAAAGGTCCTTAACGAGAGGTTTACGAGGGGACCTTAGGGTGGGAACAGCACTCCCTGGGCCCCTGAGATGCCGACGCCGATAAGCTCGATCGTTCCCGTCAGTGCCGCCAGCCCCTTGGCTGATGCGGCGACGCCCGATCTTGTGCTGCAGGCCGGCAGCGTCGTCGATGCCAGGGTCATCAGCGTGCTCGCCGACAATCTGGTGCGGATCGCGATCGCCAATCTGTCGATGGACGTGATGTCCGAGGTGTCGCTGACCCCAGGGCAAAATCTTCAGCTCGCGGTGTCGCAGAACGACGGCACGATTCGTCTCGCTGTGGTCAACGGAGCAGGCGAGGCAAGCGCCGATCAGGTCACGCTGACGCCGACGGCCGCCACGCTGGTCGACAGCCCGTCGCTTGCGCCATCCGCGACCGCGGCCCGCAATCCCCTGACGCCGACCGAGCAGGTCGCCGTCACCGCAGCATCGGCCGAGGCCGTGACCAAGCAGGGCAGCCAGGCACCGCTGTTCGCCAATCTCGCCTCCGTCGTGACCGGTAGCGATCTGCCTGATGGCCTGAAGCAGGCCATGCTGGACGTACTGGCGCAACAGACGCCGCTCAACACCGCGCTCGGTGGCGACGATATCGAATCCGCCTTCCAGAAGTCCGGCCTGTTTCTCGAGGCCTCGCTTGCCGCAGGCACGATGCCGCCGTCAGGCGCGGTGCCCGACCTGAAGGCAGCGCTGCTGGTGCTGCGCCAAACGCTGGCCGCAACATCAGGCACGCTCGAGACCAGCGCGCCACCGACACAGGCCGTTGCTGTTGCGACGAACGCCGTCACTACTCCGCAGGCCGAAAGCTCGCCGCCTCAAGCTGCAGGCGAGGCCGTGCAAGCGCCGCTGCCTGACGCAGAGATAGCCCAATCGCTGCAAATGCAGCGCAACGCCAATGTTGCGGCCGCCGTGCTTGCCGACATGATCGACACATCGCAGGCAGCGTTGCCGCGGACGATCTCCGCAGGCCTTGCCGCGAGCCTGCTGCAAGAGGTCACGCAAAACCTGCCGCGTCTGATCGGGAATGTGCCGGGCGCCATCAAGGCCGTACCTGACGGCCACGTCTTCGAAGCGGCCGCGCGTATGACCACGCCACCGCCGTTCCGCGGCGCGTTGCCGTCGCCGCAAGCGGTCGCCTCGCCATCGATCGCGCCGAATGCGCCGCTCGCCGCGACCGTGCGTCGCCTGCTTGACGACACCGATGCCGCGATCGCGCGGCAGACGCTGCTGCAGGTCGCCTCGCTGCCCGACCGGGCCGATGCCAGCGGCCATCGCATCGATCCGAGCGTGCCGCAATGGAATTTCGAGATTCCGTTTGCGACGGCGCAGGGCACCGCGATGGCGCAGTTCGAGATCTCGCGTGATGGCGGCAACGAGCAGGCCGATTCCGCCAAGCGCGCCTGGCGCGCACGCTTCACGCTCAATGTCGAGCCGAGCGGACCCGTGCACGCGCTGATCACGCTCAACGGTGACAAGACTTTCGTGCGGATGTGGGCCGAGCGGCCGGCGACGGCGCAGCAACTCCGCGCCGGGATCGGCGAGCTCAATCAGGCGCTGACCAAAGCCGAGCTCAAGCCCGGCGATATCGTCGTGCGCGACGGCACGCCGCCGCAAGCACCGCCGGCGCGTGCCGGGCATTTCCTGGATCGCGCCACATGAGCGAGGAGTCCAAGCTTGCAATCGCGCTGCACTACGAGAAGGGCAGCGGCGCGCCTGTTGTCGTCGCTAAGGGCAAGGGTACGATCGGCGCCAAGATCGTCGAGATCGCAAAAGCCCACGACATCCCGATCGAGGAGAACGAGATCCTGGCCGGCGCGCTCTCGAAGATCGAGCTCGGCGAGGAGATTCCGCCTGATCTTTATAAGGCCGTGGCTGAGGTTCTCGTATTCGTGCTGCGGCTGTCGGGGCGGGTGCGCTAGCGCATGAAGCTGGCGCGCATCTCTCCGCGCGTCATTGCGAGCGCAGCGAAGCAATCCAGAGTCCCTCCGCGGAAAGATTCTGGATTGCTTCGCTGCGCTCGCAATGACGGAGCATGTGGCCTCTATCCCAGCTTGAACAGAAGTGGGGTGCGCAAAGGCGCGTAGCGCTGTGCCCACCATGCCGCTGACGCAAGCGTGCCTTGCCGATATCGGCGCGATCTAGCTTAGCGGCGGCAGCGCTGGGCTAACGCCGTTCCAGCGCCAACGAAACGTTCGTGACGTTGGTGCCCTGCGGACGGATCGATACGGTTTGCCGTCCGCCGCGCGTTGTCAGGGACAGATTGGCGGAGAAGTTATCGCCCCGTGCGGCCGCGTCGACATGATCGCCGCTCGCGCGGCCCGAGATCGTGCCGGATGCGTTGCGGGTGGCTTCGCGCCACGACCCGGAAACGGCGCCGCCCTGATACTCGACGTCACCGGCGAGATCGAAATTGTAGCTCTCGCTCGCGCATCTCAGATTGAGGCCAAGCTGGGCGCTGCCGTTGGCGACATTGTAGGTTGCGCGGCAGCGCAGCCGCTCCTGCCCGCCGTCCGTCGTGCTCAATACTCCACTGCCAGACCATGAGCCGGCCATGGCGGCGAAGGGGGATGCGGCGCTGGCCGTACCAAAGGGGAGGCACAACGTCACCACAACTAACCCTGCTCGTGCGATAGTTGACCCAGACATCGCAGGATCTCCTGTCTCGATTGATGATCGTTTCAACGCGCGGAACCCGAAGCGGTTTCTCGGAGTTCCACGGAAGTCCGGCTGGATGGCGAGACGATTTGACCGCGCGGTCGATGCCCGGCTTCCCCCTGCGTACGTCGGAAGACCGGCGTCCGGCTACCCCAGCTTGAACAGCGCCTGGAGGAAATCGACCACCGCCTTGCGGGCCTCGGCAGCGGTCGCGGGGTTGCCGCCGACATGCGGGTTGAGCTCGAGGCAAGTGTCCTTGTAGGTGAAGGGCGCATTCGTATCGCCGTTCATCAGCACGCCGCTGTCGCCTTCCCTGATGTGGCAGTTGCGCACGGTCTGCGCGTTGGCCGACACCGTAACCGCGTTGACGCCGAGCAGGCCGCTGTCAAAGCCGTGCGCGCTGTCGGGGTATTCCGTGAGCACGACATCGCGCCCGGCCGCCTTGAGCCGGTCGACGAAGGCCTTGCAGCTCTTCACGGGATTATAATCGTCCGGTGTGCCGTGGAAGATGCGGATCGGGCGCGCCGCGACCTCGGTGTCGGTCTGATAGGTCGTCGAGCAATCCGGATAGAACGGAATGTAGGCCGCGAACTGCACGCCGGACTTGTTCCAGAGCTTGTTGAAGCGGTCGAGGCTCGCATACAGAGCCGCCTGTCCTCCGCGTGAAAAACCCATCAGCACGATGCGGTCAGGATCGACGCGGGGATGCTTCGCCAAAATCTCCAGCGAGTGGTAGATGTCGATGATCAGATTGAGCCGGCCGAGCAAGGCCTGGTTCGGCCCCGTCACCGTCAACCCGCGGCCGGTGAAACCATCGATCACGAAGGTCGAGATGCCCATGGCATTGAATTCGTGCACCCAGGCTTCGGTGGTGGCGCCGACGCCGCTCGAGCCGTGCATCAGCACCACGACCGGCATCTTGCCTGACCCTTGCGCGACGCGAAATTCGCCCGCAACCGTGACCGGCTTGCCGGCCGCGGCATCGCCGCTGAGGAATTGCTGGTCGGAGAGGGTGAGGGACGGGATCGGGAATATCTCGGTTCGGGCCGGAGCTTCCTTGGGAAGCGATTGAGCGCTGGCGAGCACGGTGGAAGCGCAGAGCGCAATGATCGCTGCAGCGACGCGGAATGCTGTCGGCATCGGATCCTCCCCTATGATCTGGGAAGTAGATCAACGGGAGCGCGCGCTGTCAATTTGCGCGCGGGCGCCTCACGTCTTGTCGGCCGTATTCTCCGCGGTCAGCGCCTGGTCGATGGCGAAGCCGCCGATCTCGCTCATCGCCTGTGAGATCACGTCGCCCTTCCGCGCAAAACCGCTGGAGAGATAGTCGAACTGGGTGCGCGCCAGCCGCAGCACCTCGATCGGCACGGAAACAACGGTCTCGTTGAAGCTGTCGACGGAGGCGCGCAGCGTGTCGAGCTCGGTCGAGAGCTTGCCAATATGGCTTTCCGCATTTTGCATCAGGCCGATCAGCTTGCCGCGCTCGGCGTCGAACGTGGCCCGCTCGGCGGCTGCGACCGAGGTCACCTCGGCAAGCTGCGCCCGCAGTGCGGCGATCTGGCTGACCATGGCGTCGGAGGCGAGCTCGGCGGCCTCGCGCAGCTCGGCATGGCGCGTGTTCTCTTCCTGTTGCTGGTGATAGAGCCGCTCAGCCGTCATCGCCCGCTGCGCCAGCGACTCGATCAGGCTTGCCGCGCGCAGCAGCATCTCGCCGTTCCGCCCCGACACCATGCTGGCCATCCGCCGCAGGAAACCGGTGGTCTCGGACGCGCTGTTCGGAAGCAGGGGAACGACCGTGGCGGACATGAGGTGATGCTTGCAGCCGGACGTGATGACCGCCGCCGTACCGACTGAGCTCACGCAACATTCGGCGCCTGATCGAAAGGGGAGCAAGCCTGAATCGGCAGGCCCGGTCAACCGGCCAGCGGCGACAAAATGGCCGCCATCCCGCCGCTAAAGCGCGCAAGCCTCAGGCGTCTTTCTGCCGGCCGATCCGCCCGAGATGAGTGAAGCCGAAGCCGGCCGAATATTTCAGGCCATAGCCCAGCGCCCGGTCGATGCCGATATGGGCGAGCCAGATCAAGGCGATGGACAAGGTGAGGGGCGAGGCGAAGCCGAAGCCCAGCGTCATCAGCGTCACCGGCGCCATGTAGCTGTGGGCGGCGTTGTAGACCAGCGCGCCAAATCTGGCGTCGGACAGATAGGCCAGGAAGCTCAGATCTGGCACGAAAAACAGCAGGGCAAAGACCAGCCAGGCGCCGCCCCAGACCGCGTAAAGCATCACCATCCCTACGAACAGGGTCAGCCCCTCCACGCGGAGCAGGATGTTGACGCCGCCTGTCGCAGCCCCGGTCTCGGCAGCTTGCTCGTCCATGGTCGCCTCCCAGGCAAAACTTTGTAATTCCTTGCGCTTTCACGCTGCGGCAAGGCAGCCCTGCGGCGCCGAAAGCCGCTTTCCGGCTTACAAAATGCCGTGTTAGAACCCCCGGCAATCGCATTTAGGCTAAGAACTGGCGGGAGCAAATGAAGAATATCCTGGACGCCCTTGAAGACCGTCGTGCCGGCGCAAAGCTCGGCGGCGGCGAGAAGCGCATCGAGGCGCAGCATGCCCGCGGCAAGCTGACCGCGCGCGAGCGCATCGAGCTGCTGCTCGACAAGGGATCGTTCGAGGAGTTCGACATGTTCGTCGAGCACCGCTCCACCGAGTTCAGCATGGAGAAGAACAAGATCCCCGGCGACGGCGTCGTCACCGGCTGGGGCACCGTCAACGGCCGCAAGACTTTTGTGTTCGCGAAAGACTTTACCGTATTCGGCGGCTCGCTGTCCGAGACCCATGCGCTGAAGATCACGAAACTCCAGGACATGGCGATGAAGGCGCGGGCGCCCATCATCGGTCTCTATGACGCGGGTGGCGCGCGCATCCAGGAAGGCGTCGCCGCGCTTGCCGGCTATTCCTACGTGTTCCGCCGCAACGTGCTCGCCTCGGGCGTGATCCCGCAGATCTCCGTCATCATGGGGCCCTGCGCCGGCGGCGACGTCTATTCGCCGGCGATGACCGACTTCATCTTCATGGTGAAGAACACCAGCTACATGTTCGTCACCGGCCCCGACGTGGTGAAGACCGTGACCAACGAGGTCGTTACCGCCGAAGAGCTCGGCGGCGCCTCGGTGCACGCCACGCGCTCCTCGATCGCGGACGGCGCGTTCGAGAACGATGTCGAGACGCTGCTGCAGATGCGCCGCTTGATCGACTTCCTGCCGTCGAACAACACCGACGGCGTGCCGGAATGGCCGAGCTTTGACGACATCGGCCGCCTCGACATGTCCCTGGACACGCTGATCCCCGACAATCCGAATAAGCCCTACGACATGAAGGAATTGATCCTGAAGGTCGTGGACGAGGGCGACTTCTTCGAGATCGCGGAGAGTTTTGCCAAGAACATCGTCACCGGCTTCGGCCGCATCGCCGGCCGCACCGTCGGCTTCGTCGCCAACCAGCCGATGGTGCTGGCCGGCGTGCTCGACAGCGATGCCTCAAGGAAGGCCGCGCGCTTCGTGCGCTTTTGTGATGCCTTCAACATCCCGATCGTCACCTTCGTCGACGTGCCGGGCTTCCTGCCGGGTACGAGCCAAGAATATGGCGGCCTGATCAAGCACGGCGCGAAACTGCTGTTCGCCTACTCGCAGTGCACGGTGCCGCTGGTCACTATCATCACCCGCAAGGCCTATGGGGGCGCCTTCGACGTCATGGCCTCCAAAGAAATCGGCGCCGACATGAACTACGCCTGGCCGACCGCCCAGATCGCGGTGATGGGCGCCAAGGGCGCGGTCGAGATCATCTTCCGCTCAGACATCGGCGACCCCGACAAGATCGCCGCGCGCACCAAGGAATACGAAGACCGCTTCCTGTCACCCTTCATCGCCGCCGAGCGCGGCTACATCGACGACGTCATCATGCCGCACTCCACCCGCAAGCGGATCGCGCGGGCGTTGGCAATGCTCAGGGATAAGAAGGTGGAAACGCCGGCGAAGAAGCACGACAATTTGCCGTTGTGAGGGGAGCGTAGGGCGAGTTAGCGAAGTGTAACCCGCCAACTTATCTGAATGAGGCGGATTACGGCTGCGCCTAATCCGCCCTACCATTGGCATGCTCGATCCAATGACCGAAGACGATCCGACCGACGAAATCTCCGACGTCGAAGCGCGGATCGAGGCACTCGCCGAGGTCGCGGAGCGCTGCCGGAAATACATCCTGGCGTCCAGGATCGCCATCGCCAGCGGTGCGGCTCTGCTGTTGATCACGATCCTAGGGCTGTTTGGATTTGGTCAGACCGCGGCGCTCGGATCGATCGCATTGATCCTGGGCGGCATCGTCTCGCTCGGCTCGAACGTCAGCACGTTGCGGCAGACGGATGACGCTATCCACGCCGCGGAAGCGCTTCGTGCGCAATTGATCGGCAGGATCGACCTTCGCGTGGTCGAAGACGCGCCGCTCAAGCTGATGTGAGGCGCCGCTGCGCGCCAGCCGCGATCGTTTCACCTCGGATGGCCAATCGCCGGTTCGTGATGAAATGGGCTAACCGGGCACTATATTTCGTCTGCCGCAGCGAAATGCGCCATCTGATCCGCATGGGCCTTCGCGAAAGCGGGGCGGCCCGTTGCTCGCGCCACGTACGCGCGGCAGGCGGGGCTGTCCGCGAGCCCGTCGAAGCGATCGACGAGGCGCAGCACGTCCGACATCAGGATGTCGGCGACGGAGAAGGACCCCGCCAGCCACTCGCGGCCCGCAAGCACCGGCTCGAGGTGCTTGAGCCGGTGGGCCCTCAGGAAGTCGTCGAAGAACTTCACGGCAGGCGAACCATCGTCGTTGCCGGTGAACTTGAAAAGCGACCAGGGCAGGCTTGCCATCTCCACGGAGTTGAGCGCTGCAAACAGCCATTCCGTCGCCTCGTTGCGACCGCGAGGATCGGTGGGCATCAGCTTGGCGCTGCGCTCGCCGAGATGCAGCAGGATCGCGCCGCTCTCGAAGATCGAGATGTCGCCATCGGTCAGCCACGGCACCTGGCCGAACGGCTGGTGCGCGAAGTGCTCGGCGTTTCTGGCGCGGAACGGCACGCTCGCGACGCGATAGGGCAGATCGGCCTCTTCAAGGGCCCAGCGCACGCGGAGATCGCGCACGAAACCGCGCGGGGCTTCGGGAACCCAGTCGAAGGTGGTCAGGGTGAGGTCGGGCATGCCGTGTCTCCGTGGTGTTTTGGCATAGGACGGATGGAGCGGGCGCGTTCCGACAGCGTGAGACCGTTTTTCTCCGCAGGCAAAGACCGGTAGGGTGGGCAAAGGCGCAACTGCGCCGTGCCCACCATCTGTTGGCCGGTGTCAGAAGAGGTGGGTACGCTCCGCTTTGCCCGCTCTACGGGGCACTGGGTTTTGCTTACTGCCCGAGCTTCGCCAGCTTGCCTTGCTTCGCCGCCTCGACCGCGCGCTCCGCGTCCTCGGGCAGCAGGATCCGCTCCGCCACCTGCCTTGCCGCCTCACGCTTTACCGCCGCCACATACGCGCCGTCATCGGCATAGCGCTCCGCGATCGACAGTCTGGGATCGTGCACTTCCTTGCGCGCCGCTTCGGTCGGTGCGAACGGCACCACCGCGCCTTGCAATGGATAGAGTGCGGTCGGGCCGAATCCTGTCGCGCGCGGATTCCAGGCGGTGTAGGTCGCGCGCGGTACGGCGAGCGCGAGCTGGCGAATGCCCGCGATCGCCATGCCGTCATCGTCTGCCTTGGGCACGAACACGGGATAGCGGCCGATCTCCTTCGGCGGCAGCACGCTCTGGTCGGAGAAGGCGGCCAGCGTATGGATGCCGGCATAGGGCAGGCCGGGGATGTCCGTCGGCACCGCGCCTTGCGCCGGCACCAGCGTGCCGTGGGCGCGCATGGGGACGCGGCTTGCGGGCGGTCTTGTGCCGTCACTGATCCATGCGTTGAGGTCGGTGAGCAGCGCGCGCATCGGCCCGCCCGCATGCATCGGGTTTTGCGGCAGCGACATCGCAGGCAGGCCTCTGCGCATGATATCGGTGGGTTCGGCGAAATGCGGTGTGCCTGATATCATGTAGGCGCGGACATTGTCGGGGAGGTCGAGGTGATTGCCGGCGAGATCGGTGACCAGCAGCGAGGCGTGCGAGGCCCACCATTCGTGCTCGCTGTCGGTCTGCATCACCTTCGGGCACGTCGCCGAGAGCGAGCAGCGGCGCAGCAGGCCGTCGGTCTTGCCGGAATAAGGATCGCTCAGTGTTGCGTAGGTGAAGGGGAAGAGGTCGGCCTGCCACGCCGGGTCTTGCATGTGGCGCGGGTTGCGGCCGGGCAGGCCGAAGCGGACATTGGTCGCCATCCGCCGCGTGCCGGCGACATGCGGCATCAGTCCGTCGAACACCGTGCGCCCCGAGAGGTCCTCGTTGAAGCCGAGATAAAGGAAGTCGCGCAGGAAGCGGCCGGATTGCGAGACGCCAAAACCGATGGCGCGGCTGACCGACGGATGCAGGCCGTCGAGCAGCGGATTGGCCTGCGTCTCGTCGTGGCGAAGGAAGCTGACGACGTCGCGCACGGCGGCATAGCCCATGCCGAGCGGCACCGGATCGTGCGCGGTGTAGGTGATCTCGTAGAGCGCGCCGGCGTCAAAGCCGTCGGGCCGGGAGATCTCCAGCGTCGAGGGATCAATAAGCTTGGCGGAGAGGCCGGGCGGCGTCTGCCGCGGATCGGCCCAGGCGGCGCGCACGGTGACCTTGAGGTTGGCTGCATCCGCAGCGGGCCAGGTCAGCGTCGCGCGCACCGGGCTGGTCGTGTTGTCGAACACGACTTCTTCGCGCGCGGGGCCGGTGACGCCCTTGAGCGCCGGGGCGGCCATCGCGAGTTGTCCCGGCTTGGAGAGGATGTCGCCCTGCCAGCCGACCCAGACCATCGTGTAACCTTGCCGGTGCAGGAAGCCGATGCCGGCATCCTCGGCCTTGTCCGCATTATTGGCGCCGGGCTGGGCGGAATCGTCGAACAATTGCGGCGCGAGCTTTCTGCCGCGATTGGGCACGTCCAGCAGCAGCGTGCCGTTGCCATGGGTGGGATCGGTCGGACGCAGGATCACGACGTCGGCGGTGGCTTCGACCTTGCCGTCGGCGTTGCGCGGAGCGAGTGCGAGATCGGTGATGACGGCATTGCGGTCGTCGGCCGGGTTCAGCGCGAAGGTCGCGCGCGCGGTGATGCGCTCATAGGTGCCGACGCTGCCAAAGCTGCGCCCCGAGAAGGCGGGCACGCGTTCCGTGATGTCGAAGCGGACGATCTCGGCGCGCGCAGCGAGGGGGAAGACGCTGGCGATCGCGATGATGCCCGTGATGATCCTGCGCATGGCCGGTCCTTCCCCGATGTCGCGCGCTCCTCATGTTCCGTCGCGCGGGCTTTTTGTTGCCGGCACTATAACCAGCTATGCTCTGGCCAAACAACAGGAGGAAATCCGATGCCCGCCGCCGACTTCGTCGTCCGCGCCATTGTCGCCGATGCCAGCAAGCGCGCCGCCTTCGTCACATTGAAGCGTTCGCGCGAGACGCTGGTGCTGGCGCAGGAATTTGCGAAGTAGGACGCGCTCCCGTCGCCTTTGCAATGAACCTGAACGCGCGATTCAGCAGCAGTTCATGTCGCGAGCCCGACACTTCCTTTGCATCACTTGATCGACCAAGCGGAGGACATGTCATGGAGCGCCGGAGTTTTTTGAAGCTAGCTTTGAGTGTCGCGGCCGGTGCCGCCACGTTCACGGCCGCCGCACAGGCGGCGCCATTGGCGCCCCAAATGCTCGGTGATCCCCGCATGCCGCAAGGCAATCCGGACGCTCATCCTGCCGTCACCAGCAGCGAGGAAGCAGCCCAACTCAAGCCGGAGCAGGTGCGCTGGGGCCACGGCCACTGGCATCATCGGCACTGGGGCTGGCGCCATCGTCATTGGGGCTGGCGCCGTCGCTGGCACCGCCGCCACTGGCGTCGCTGGTAACGCCGCGCCTGGACTGAAAAAGGGGATCGCGATTGCGATCCCTTTTTTGCTATGGGCGAATTGCTATGGGCCAAGCCTCTCAACAAAAAAGGCCGCGCAGCTTTCGCCGCGCGGCCATTTCGCAAGTGCGAGAGATCAGAATGGGCGGCAGCGACCGGCGTACCAGCGGAAGCCATAGGGGCACACGCGCGGACGCACGACGACGACCGGCGGAGCGACTACGACCGGGCCCGGGGCTACGACGACCGGGCCGCGCATCGGACGGCAGCCGCCATAGGGACCGCGGTACCAGCCTGGGCCGCAACCACCGGCGGCACTGGCCGCCTCGCTGAAGCCGACGACCGCGCTGGCGAGCATCACGGCGGCAAACAGATATTTCATTTGATCTTCCTTCTCGTCCTTCGGGGCAAGTTTATGGGGGTAGATTGTAGGGTTTGCGCGCTTGTGGCGCACAATGAATCAAAAGATACGATTCGACATGTTAATTTTTGCGACATGTCGGCACGGCGCGATCCAAACCTGCCAATCATGACCTGAATGCGGCATGAATATTCGCTGCGTACGGCCTTGCGCGACATGAATGGCGCTAGCTAGCGGCCGAGAAAGCCCAGCACCAACTCCCGGTACTTCTCCGGCGCCTCCAGGAAGACGAGGTGGCCCGTGTCCGGAATGACTTCAGCCCGCGCATTCGGCATCTTCGCCGCGAACGCTTTTGCCAGCTCGGCGTTCTGCCCCATCTTCGGCCGCAGCGCCTCCGGTGCGTTGGGCCGGCCCGGTGCGTTGTGGTCATCGGCGCCCATGATGAACAGCGTCGGCTCGGTAATCAGCGGAATCTCGTGCGCGACCGGCTCGCGATAGATCATCTGACCCGAAGAGACGAAGGCGCGCAGCCAGCGCGGATAATCCGGGCTGCCCTTGATATTGAAGCGGGCATCGATGAACGGCGTGATCGCATCGCCCGGCAGCTTGATCGCGTAATTGGTCTGGAGCTGTTTTCGATAGCCGTCGGCGGTAAGCTTGTCCTCGGTCTCGATCATCTTCTCGGTCGGCGTCGGCGGCACGTAGAGGCGGTAGTCTTCCAGGCCGATCGGCGCGGTCAGCACCAGATGGGCGACGCGGTCGGGATAAGCGCGCGCGATGCGCACGCCGAGCATGCCGCCGAGCGAATGCGCGATGATGTCGGCCTTGTTGATCTCCAAGTGATCGAGCAGCGCAATGGTGTTGCGCGCCAGCGTGTCGAAATGCAGTTCTCCCACCGGCTTGGAGGATTTTCCGAAGCCGATCTGGTCCGGCACCACGACGCGATAACCGGCCTCGTTGAGCATCTTGATGACAGGGGCCCAATAGCTCGACGGAAAATTGCGCCCGTGCAGCAACACCACGGTGCGGCCGTTCGGCTGCGCCGGCGCCACGTCCATATAGGCCATGCTGAGCTGCTCGCCGTCATTGACGACCGGAAGCAGGTGCACGGGATAGGGATAGGCAAAGCCTTCGAGCGCGATGCCGTAGGGCTCGCGTTGAGGCGTGTCGGCCGCGCGGGCGGCGAGTGGGAAAACGAGCAGGGTGGCGGCGAGGGCGGCCGGGAGGATGCGGATCATGGAGGTCTCTGACGGTCACGGAATGACCATTCGCATAAGCGCGTGCATGGCCGGGTCAAGCCCGGCCATCATGAGAGTGGAAGCTCACACGCAATTGTGTGCGTGATCACTCCTTCTCGCCGCCGAACAGCGCCGCAAACTGCTTCTCGCCCGTGCGGGTGAAATTCACCACGCGGCTGCCGGGCGTGGCGTCGCGCGCGGCCCATTTCAGCTCGGCGAAACGCTGCATCATCGCGGCACCTAGTGTGCCGGCGAGATGGTGACGCCGCTCGCTCCAGTCGAGGCAGGCTTTGCACACCGGGCGGCGCGGATGGCTGAGCATATCGGTCGAGATCTGCAAATTCTTGGCGAGGAAGCGCTCGCCCTCGGCGGTCAGCTCGATCTCCTGCTTCTTCTGCTTGACCAGGTTTCGCGTGCGCAGGCTATCTAGCATCTGCACGCCGAGATCGCCGGCCAAATGGTCGTAGCAGATCCGCGCGCGCCGCAGCGCCGGATCCTTCGGCCCGGTGCGCACCCGCATGTGCCCGGTGCGCGCCGCAAGGCCGGCAAGGCCTTCGAGCACGCCGGCGACGTCGTCGTCGGTGAGGCGGTAGTAGCGGTGGCGGCCCTGCTTCTCCGGCTCGACCAGCCTGCCGGCCTCGAGCTTGGCCAGATGCGAGCTCGCGGTCTGCGGCGTGATGCCGGCCTCCTGGGCGAGTTCGCTTGCGGTGAGCGCGCGTCCGTTCATCAGCGCCGTGAGCATGTTGGCGCGGGCGGGATCGCCGACCAGCGCGGCGACCATGGCGATGTCGGGTCCTGATTTCATGCTTCGATGGTAGCCGAAGCATTGCGGTCGGGCAAGGGCGTAGCTTTTCACCAACTCGTCATTGCGAGGCGCGCAGCGACGAAGCAATCCAGACTGTCCCTGCAGAGGGATTCCTGGATTGCTTCGCTGCGCTCGCAATGACGGAGGAAACATCAGGAGAGCCCCACATGTCCGTCACCGTCTTCATCCGCTACCAGCTCGATCCGTTCAAGCGCGCGCAGTTCGAGGAGTACTCGAAACGCTGGCTCACCATCATCCCGAAATGCGGCGGCGACCTGATCGGCTACTTCATGCCGCATGAGGGCACCAACAATATCGCGTTCGCGCTGATCAGCTTCGAGAGTCTAGCAGCTTATGAGGCCTATCGTGCGCGGCTGCGGCAGGATGCCGATGGCATGGCGAACTTCCATTTTGCCGAGGACAACAAATTCATCCTCGCGGAAGAGCGCACCTTCCTGCGCAAGGTGGTAGTGTAGGCCATCAACGATAAGGAGCCGCCCATGATCGCCGTGATCTTCGAAGTCTGGCCCAAGCCGGAACATCGCCAGGACTACTTCGACCTCGCGGCCGATCTGAAGCCGATCCTGCAAACCATCGACGGCTTCATCTCGGTCGAGCGCTTCGAAAGCCTGACCGAGAACGGCAAGGTCCTGTCGCTGTCGTTCTGGCGGGATGAGGTCGCGGTGCAAGCCTGGCGCAACACGATGGAGCACCGCCGTACGCAGGCCAAGGGCAGGGCGCAGATTTTTGCCGACTATCATCTGCGCATTGCCAGCGTCATCCGCGACTACGGCATGAATGATCGCGCGCAGGCGCCAAAGGACAGCCGCGCCGTGCATGATGCGCACTAGCGCTCGTGGGCGCGTGTGCCTATCTCTGCGCGGCCAACCAGGGAGAGAAACATGCATGTGACAACTGCTGACAAGCGCGCGAATTTCAGGAAGATGCACGAGAGCGGCTGCTTCATCCTGCCCAATCCGGTCGATGTCGGCGGCGCCAAGGCGTTGCAGCATCTCGGTTTCAAGGCAATCGCGTCGTCGAGCGCAGGCTTTGCCTGGACCATCGGCAAGGCCGACAACCGCGTCACCGTCGAGGACGTCTGTCAACATCTGGCGGCATTGAGTTCCTCCGTCGACATTCCCGTGAATGCGGATTTCGAGGGTGGCTTCGCGGTCGAGCCGGACAAGGTCGCGGACAATGTCGCGCGCGGCGTGCGCACCGGTGTCGCGGGCCTGTCGATCGAGGATTCCACCGGCGACAAGGACAAGCCGATCTATGATCGCGCACTTGCGATCGAGCGTATCAAGGCTTCGCGCAAGGCAATCGGCGACAGCGGCACGCTGCTGGTCGGCCGTTGCGAAGCGTTCTTATGGGGCGTGACCGATCTCAAGCTCGTCATCGATCGGCTCACGGCCTATGCAGATGCCGGCGCCGACTGTCTTTACGCGCCGGGTCTGAAGACGCGCGAGGACATCGCCGCCGTGGTGAAGGCTGTCGCACCAAAACCTTTCAACCTGCTGATCGGCGGCTCCGGCCTGTCATTGCAGGAAGCCGAGGATCTCGGCGTCCGGCGCGTCAGCGTCGGCGGCTCGCTCGCCCGCGCCGCCTGGGGCGGGTTCATGCGCGCCGCAAAGGAGATGGCGGAGAAGGGGACGTTTGCCGAGCTCGCAACCGGTTATCCCGGCGGCGAGCTGAACAAGATGTTCAGCTAGATAGAAACAAACAGCGGCGGGATGTTGTGTCCCGCCGCTCTTGCGTCCGCTCGACGTCATGCCCGCGAAGGCAGGGCATCCAGTAAGCCGAGGCCTATCGATCAATCGCTGCCGTCTCGGAGTACTGGATCGCCCGGTCAAGCCGGGCGATGACAGTGGTGCATTACTTGGCGCCGTCCGACGGTGCCTGAGTATCCGGGGCCGGCTTGCTTGGCGCCGCACCGGTGGTCACGCCCGGCGCGGTGTTGTTGCGCGGGGTCGCGTCACGCATGCCAGGAGGCGCAGCCGGGTTGGTCGGCGGCGCCTGCTGTGCGGTCTGGTTTGCCGGCGCGTTACTCGCCTGGTTACTGGTGCTGGTATTATTCAGCCCGTAGAACACGGCGCCCAGTATCAAGGCGACGGCCACGGCAAACAGGGCAACCTTGCCGCTGGAGGCGGGGCCCTCGCCAAGCTCGGGATCGGCCTGCAGGTCGGCGTCCCGGCGTGCCGCGCGAAGATACTCATCGTCGGCGAAGTTCGGGCGATACGGATCGTTGGGAAAACGGTCGTCAGCCATCGATTGGGTCTCCTCGATTATTGCGGCGAGACAACCCGGAGATGCGAGATTCTGTTCCGCGTCCCTTTATGCTTTCGTCGTATGTTGCCTCGCATCGGGAATCGGGAACCTGTTCATCCGGGAACCCCGACATAGGTTCCACTGCGGGACTGAGGGAACAAAGCGATGTGGAGCCTGCCGCCGAGCGATAGCGTGCTGCATTTCCTCTCCTTGGTCGCGGTCGCCGCGCAGGCCATGACGGCTGCACTCTCGGCTGGCCGCCGCAGCATGGATTGGTTAGGTGTCTGCTTCCTCGGCTGCATCACCGCGCTCGGTGGCGGCACGCTGCGCGATCTCTTTCTCGGGCATTATCCGCTGGCCTGGGTGCAAAACCCGATCTATCTCGCGCTGGCCGGCAGCGCCGCCTTCGTCACCATCCTGTTCGCCCGGCTTGTGCACCGGTTCAAGCTCGCCTTCATCGTGCTCGATGCCATCGGCCTCGTCGTCTTCACCATGACCGGCTGCGACATCGCCTGGCAGATCGATGCTTCGCTGCCGATCGTCATCGTCTCCGGCATGGTGACGGGCTGCGCCGGCGGGGTGTTGCGCGACGTGCTCTGCAATGACGTGCCGCTGCTGTTCCGCTCGGAGCTCTACGCCAGCGTCTCGGTGGTGACGGGGCTGTTCTATGCCACCGCTTTCGGCCTCAATCTCAACGCCGAGCTCTGGACCATTTTGACCTTCGTGCTGGGCATCAGCTTTCGCCTGCTCGCGGTGCGCTACAAATGGGATATGCCGAAATTCGCGTTCACGGGCGATGAGGAGAAGTAGCGGCTCTATTCACCGCTCCATCCGCGTCATTGCGAGCGCAGCGAAGCAATCCAGACCGCCGCCGCGCAAAGATTCTGGATTGCTTCGCTGCGCTCGCAATGACGGAGGAGAGCTACGGCCCCTGTCCGCGTGCCTTGGCCACTTGTGCGGGCGTCACCAGCGGGCCGGCATTGCCCCAGGAATTGCGGATGTAGTTCGTCACCGCCGCGATCTCGTCGTCGGACAATTGCCTGGCGTAGCCTGGCATCTCGCCGGTGTTCGGCGCCCGCGGCGTTGTCACGGTGTGGGCGCCGTCGAGGATGATGCGCAGGGTGGAGGACGGGTTGATCGATTGCAGCAGCGCATTGCCCGGCAGCGGCGGGTAGATGCGCGGCGCGCCGGAGCCGTCGGCTTCATGGCAGGCGATGCAGAGTTTTGCGTAGACGGCCTGGCCGGCGTTCATCTCGGCCTCGTCTGGCGGCGTCACCTTCGGCTCGCGCCGTACCGGCGGCAGGTCCTTCAAATAAACGGCGATCGCACGCACATCGGCATCGCTCATCTTCGAGGTCGAATTGACGATCACTTCCGCCATCGGCCCGTCGGCGTGGCTCCTCGCGTTGCGGCCGCTCTGCAGATATTCGGTGATGTCGTCCGCACTCCACGATTGCAGGCCGGTGCGGGCGGCGCCATCGAGGCGCGGCGCGTACCAGCCGCCGAGCTCGCTGCCCGCCAGCGCCTGCGCGGTCTTGTCCGCGCCAAAATAGTTCTTCGGCGTGTGGCAGGCGCCGCAATGGCCAAGCCCGGTGACGAGATAGCCGCCCCTGTTCCACACAGCGCTCTTGCTCTGGTCGGGTTCGAACAGGCCGGGTGTGAAGAACAGCAAATTCCAGGCCCGCATCAAGCCGCGATAGCCGAACGGCCAGCGCAGCTCCGGCGGCTTGTTGCGGCTGGCGACCGGCGCGAGGGTGCCGAGATAGGCCCGGATCGCCAGCGTATCGTCCTTGGTCATCCGGGTGAAGTAGGGGTAGGGGAAGGCCGGGTAGTAAAGCGAGCCGTCCGGCGCGATGCCGTAGCGCACGGCGCGGGTGAAATCGGCATCCTGCCAGGCGCCGATCCCGGTGTCGCGGTCCGGCGTCAGGTTCGGCGCATAGATCGCGCCGAAAGGCGTATCGATACGCTTGCCGCCGGCGAACGGTTTGGCGGGATCGGCGGTATGACAGCCGGCGCAGTTGCCGGCCTCGACCAATGTCTTGCCGTAGGCGATCAGCTCGGGCGATGGCTCAGCGGCAACGGCTGCACCCGCAACCGCACTGCACAAGACCAGGCCAACCAGAATCCTCCGCATCGTCGACCCTTCTTGCTGCGACTCATCAGCCCATTCGCATCATACGGGCGGCACGTCGTTTCGCGACGCCGGGCCATGGTGACACAAACTGAAAATCGCCATGCCTTTCCGGCCACGAAATTGCGTTTTTTTCCCGTCGTCGCCGAAGGCCCAGATTTGTGATGCGCCGCGTCAAATATCCGACATAGAGTGGCGGCGGTGGTCGGCGCGCCCTAGCTAAAAACGACGGGCAGGCAACGGCTTAATGAGCAAGGCCTGAGCAGGGCGGCAAAGAGGACAACATGGGCATCAACCAGGGTCCGATCAGTCTCGATCAAAAATACACCCAGGACACCGGCCATATCTTCACGACGGGCATCCAGGCGCTGGTCCGCCTGCCCATGGCTCAAATCCGCCGCGACCGTGCCGCTGGCCTCAACACCGCGGGCTTCATCTCCGGCTACCGCGGCTCGCCGCTCGGCGGCTACGACCAGCAGCTCTTCGCGGCGCGAAAGCATCTCGAGCAGTACAACATCAAGTTCCAGCCCGGCGTGAACGAAGATCTGGCGGCCACCGCCGTCTGGGGCTCGCAGCAGCTCAACCTCTCGCCCGGTGCCAAATACGACGGTGTCGTCGGCATCTGGTACGGCAAGGGCCCCGGCGTCGATCGCAGCGGCGACGTGTTTCGCCACGGCAACGCGGCCGGCTCCGCCAAGAACGGCGGCGTGCTGTGCCTCGCCGGCGACGACCATGGCGCAAAATCCTCCACCGTCCCGCATCAGTCCGACCACGCCTTCATCTCGGCGCTGATGCCGTATCTCTATCCCTCGAGCATCCACGAGATGATCGAGATGGGCCTGCTCGGTATCGCGATGTCGCGCTATTCGGGCTGCTGGGTCGGCATGAAGGTGATCACCGAGACGGTGGAGACCACCGCCGAGATCGACCTCACCGACGAGATGAAGCCTTTCATCATCCCACCCGATTTCGAGCTGCCGCCCGGCGGGCTCAATCTGCGCTGGCCCGACGACCGTTTCGAGCAGGACCGGCGCCTGCAGGATTACAAGGGCTTTGCCGCGATCGCCTTTGCGCGCGCCAACAAGGTCAACCGCGTCACCATGGATTCGCCGAACGCCCGCTTCGGCATCATGGCCTCGGGCAAGAGCTACGAGGACGTCCGCCAGGCGCTGCGAGAGCTCGGGATTACCGAGCAGGTCGCCGCCAGGATCGGTCTTCGCCTCTACAAGATCGGCATGCCCTGGCCGCTGGAGCCGGAAGGCGTGCGGCAATTCGCGGTCGGGCTCGAGGAGATCTTCATCGTCGAGGAACGGCGCGAGATCGTCGAGAACCAGGTCAAGCAGGAGCTGTTCAACTGGCGCGATGACGTCCGTCCGCGCATCGTCGGCAAGATGGACGAGCACGACAAGCGCTTCCTGACCTTCTCGGCCGAGCTCAGCGTCGCCTCGCTTGCGACCTCGCTCACCGAACGTCTCCTTCGACTTAATCTCAATCCTGAAATCGCGGAGATGCTCCGCGCCAAGGCCGACTGGTTCAATGGCCGCCAGGCCACCCAGATGCAGGCGACAGCGCCTGTCTCCCGCACTCCCTACTTCTGCTCCGGCTGTCCCCACAACACATCGACGAAAGTCCCCGAAGGCAGCCGCGCGCTGGCCGGCATCGGCTGCCACTTCATGGCGCTGTGGATGGACCGCTCGACCGAGACCTTTACGCATATGGGCGGCGAGGGCGTGCCGTGGGTCGGCATCGCGCCCTTCACTAACGAGAACCACATTTTCGCCAACCTCGGCGACGGCACCTATTTCCACTCGGGCCTTCTCGCCATCCGGCAGGCGGTCGCCTCCAAGACCAACATCACCTACAAGATCCTCTATAACGACGCCGTCGCCATGACCGGCGGCCAGCGTCATGACGGCGATCTCTCGCCGCAGCAGATCACCTTCCAGCTCCATGCCGAGGGCATTCGCGAGATCTATCTGGTCTCGGAAGCGCCCGACACTTATCCGGCCGACACCATCGCACCCGGCGTGAAGAAGTATCACCGCGACGAGCTCGACAACGTCATGAAGATGTGCCGGGACTACAAAGGCACCTCGGCCATCGTCTTCGTGCAGACCTGCGCGGCCGAGAAGCGCCGCCGCCGCAAGCGCGGCCTGATGGAGGATCCCGCGCGCCGCGTCATGATCAACCCGGCCGTGTGCGAGGGCTGCGGCGACTGCTCGGTGCAGTCGAACTGCATCTCGGTCGAGCCGCTGGAGACCGAGTTCGGCCGCAAGCGCGCCATCAACCAGTCGTCCTGCAACAAGGACTATTCATGCCTCAAGGGGTTCTGCCCGTCCTTCGTCACCATCGATGGCGGCGCGCCGCGCCACCGTGCGCCGGCCGAGCTCGCTGACATCGGCGCGCTGCCGGAGCCGGCCTCGCGCCCGACGCTCGACAAGCCCTACAACATCGCGGTCGGCGGCGTCGGCGGCACCGGCGTGCTCACCATCGGCGCACTGCTCGGCATGGCCGCGCATATCGAGGGCAAGGCCTCGATGATCCTCGACATGTCCGGCCTCGCGCAGAAGGGCGGCGCGGTGCTCAGCCACGTCCGCCTGTCGGATCATCCGGCGGAGGTGACGTGCTCGCGCATCGTCACCGGCACCGCCGATGTCGTGCTCGCCGCCGACGAGGTGGTCGCGGTCGCCAAGGACACGATCTCGCTCTGCGACACCACCCGCACCCGCGGAATCATCAACAGCCACGTCATCCCGACTGCCGATTTCGTCCTCAACCGCGACTTCAACTTCCAGACCCGCAAGCTGAACGGACTTTTGGAAACGGCGCTACACAAGGACTCCGTCTTCTTCGACTTCACCAAGCCGGCCGAGCAGCTGCTGGGTGACAGCATCGCCACCAACATGATGATGATGGGCTTTGCCTATCAGAAGGGCCTGCTGCCGCTGTCGGCGGAGGCGATCGAGCAGGCGATCGAGGTCAACGGCGTCTCGATCAAGATGAACAAGGAAGCCTTCCGCCTCGGCCGCCTCGCGGTCGCGGACCCCGCGCGCCTCGCCGAGATGCTGAAGGGGACGGACGAGGTTGCGGCACCCAAGACGTTGGATGCCATGACGCTGGACGAGGTCATCGCGCATCGCGCCAAGCATCTCGCCGCCTACCAGAACGGCCGCCTGGCCAAGCGCTATCGCAAGCTGGTCGATCAGGTCAGTGACGCTGCCAAGCAGGGCGGCTACGACGAGGCGCTACCGCGTGCGGTCGCGATCAACTACGCAAAGCTGCTCGCCTACAAGGACGAGTACGAGGTCGCGCGGCTCTTCACCGATGGCGCCTTCGAAAAACAGCTCCGCGACCAGTTCGAGGGCGACTTCAAGTTCAGCTTCAACCTGGCCCCGCCGATCCTCAGCCGCGGCGTCGATGCGCTCGGCCGCCCGAAGAAGCGTGCCTTCGGCCCGTGGATGCTGAAGGCATTCCGCGTGCTGGCAAAATTCAAGTTCCTGCGCGGCACGGCGCTCGACATCTTCGGCCGCAGCGCCGACCGCAAGCTCGAGCGCGATTTGATCACGGGCTACGAGAAGGACGTCGCCACCGTGCTCGGCCTGCTGTCGCCGCTCACGATCGACACCGCGGTCGAGCTGTTGTCACTGCCGGACCGCATCCGCGGCTACGGTCCGGTGAAGGAGAAGGCGGTGGCGGACGCCAAGGCCCGCTACGCCCAGCTCGCCGCGGATTTGGCGAGCCCGCCGCCGGCGCCGAGGCAGATCGCGGCGGAGTAGGGGCTTCGTAGGGTGGGCAAAGGCGCAAAGCGCCGTGCCCACCATCTCACCAACATTGCGGTCTGAAGAGGTGGGCACCTTCGCTTTGCCCACCCTACGATTTCCTGTTTGAAATCAACCACCGTTCTACTGTGCATGGGGTTGTTTTCGACCAATATGGTTGTTCCGATAAAAAGAAAATCGCTTGTGCCGTCGGGCAAAACACCTTTAGGGTTTTGACTGTGGTGTCCGTCATTGCGAGCGCAGCTCCGCGCCCGTTGCCACCTCACTTGCGCCAACCCGCTACCCTCTCGCCCGACGGAATATTTCCGCGCTTGCCAATCCGCCCAGTGCGGTTCAGAAAAACGAAGCAACAAGAAACGCGAGCGGAGACCTCTGTTTTGACCATTAAGGGCAAGGCCTACATTGCCGGGATCTACGAACACCCGACCCGGCATGCGCCGGACAAATCCACTGCCCAGCTTCACGCCGAGGTCGCGAAGGGCGCGATCGAGGATGCCGGGCTCAGTAAGGACGATGTCGACGGCTATTTCTGCGCGGGCGACGCGCCCGGCGGCGCCTGGCCGATGGTCGATTATCTCGGCCTCAACACCAAGAAGCTCCGCCACGTCGACTCGACCGAGACCGGCGGCTGTTCCTACATCATCCATCTCGGCCACGCGGCTGAGGCGATCGCGGCGGGCAAGTGCTCGATCGCGCTGATCACGCTGGCTGGCAAGCCGCGCACTGGCGTGATGCCGCCGCGCGCGGCCGGCGCGGAAGCCGATTTCGAGTCCGCTTACGGCGCGACCACGCACAATGCCTATGGCATGTGTGCCATGCGTCATATGCACGACTATGGCACCACCTCGGAGCAGCTCGCCTGGATCAAGGTCGCGGCCTCGCATCATGCGCAATACAATCCGCACGCGATGCTCAAGGACGTCGTCACCGTCGAGGACGTGCTGAACTCGCCGATGATCTCCGATCCCTTGCATCGCATGGATTGCTGCGTCGTCTCCGACGGCGGCGGCGCGCTGATCGTGACGACGCCGGAGATCGCCAAGAGCCTGAAGAAGCCGCTGGTCAAGCTGATCGGTCATGGCGAGGCGATGAAGGGTCCGCGCGGCGGCAAGGATCTTGATCTCACCTACTCCGCCGGCATCTGGTCCGGTCCGCGCGCGTTCGAGGAAGCCAGCATCACGCCGAAGGACATCAAATACGCTTCCATCTACGACAGCTTCACCATCACGGTGCTGATGCAGCTCGAGGACCTCGGCTTCTGCAAGAAGGGCGAGGGCGGCAAGTTCGTCGCCGACGGCAATCTGATCTCGGGCGTCGGCAAGCTGCCGTTCAACACCGACGGCGGCGGCCTCTGCAGCAACCATCCCGTCAACCGCGGCGGCATGACCAAGATCATCGAGGCCGTCCGGCAGTTGCGCGGCGAGGCGCATCCGAAAGTGCAGGTCAAGAATTGCGATCTCGCCATCGCCCACGGCACCGGCGGCCTTTTGGGCGTTCGCCACGCCGCCTCGACCGCCATTCTGGAGCGCGTGTGATGGTAGATGCAAAAAAATATCCGGCCCCGGTCACGAACCCCGAGACCGCGGCGTTCTGGGACGCGGCCAGCCGCGGCAAGTTCATGATCAAGCGCTGCACGGCCTGCGGCGAAGCGCATTACTTCCCGCGCTCGATCTGCCCGTTCTGCTATTCCGACAAGACGGTGTGGGAAGAGGCCTCGGGCGAAGGCACGATCTACACCTGGAGCCTGATGCGGAAGTCGCCGACCGGTCCATATGCGATCGGTTACGTCACGCTGAAGGAGGGCCCGTCGGTGCAGACAAATTTTGTCGACTGCGATCTTGAGAAGCTGAAGATCGGCCAGAAGGTGAAGGTGGTGTTCAAGCCGACCGACGGCGCCCCGCTGCCGTTCTTCACGCCGGCCCAGCTAGCACGGTCCTCATCCTGAGGAGCTTGCGAAGCAAGCGTCTCGAAGGATGGCCACGACAAAGAAGCGTTTCGGGCATCCTCATGGTTCGAGACGGCGCAAGAGCGCCTCCTCACCATGAGGATGAGAAACCACCGGGAGGAAACCAACAAAATGTCCGCCAGATACGAAGAACTCAAAGGCCTGAAAAACATCGGCCAGAAATATGGCTACAGCGATCGCGAGGTCATGCTCTACGCTTACGGCATCGGGCTCGGCGCTGATCCCATGGACGAGAACGAGCTCGCCTTCGTCAACGAAGGCACGCTCACGCCGCGGCCGTTGAAGGTGGTGCCGACCTTCGCTTCCGTCGCCGCGTGGGGCGCGGGGCCGGGCGAAATGAATCTCAACCGCGTCATGGTGGTCGACGGCGAGCGCGACATCACCTTCCACCAGCCGCTGCCGGTCGCCGCCAACATCACCGCCGATTCCTCCGTGGTCGAGGTCTACGATAAGGGCAAGGACAAGGGTGTCGTGATCAGCCACCAGACCGTGCTGAAGAACGAGAAGGGCGAGAAGCTCGCCACGCTGGTTGCCTCGCGCTTCGCCCGCGGCGACGGTGGCTTCGGCGGTCCGAACCTGACCCAGCCAGATCCGCACAGGATTCCCTCGCGCGCGCCCGACAAGACCATCGACATCGTCACGCGCCCTGACCAGGCGCTGATCTATCGCCTCTGCGGCGACCGCAATCCGCTGCATTCTGATCCGGAGTTTGCGAAGAAGGCCGGCTTCCCGCGTCCGATCCTGCACGGCATGTGCACCTACGGCATCACCTGCCGCGGCGTGCTGCAGACCTATGCCGACTACGACGCCAGCGCGTTCCGCCAGCACGTCGCGCGGTTCTCCTCGCCGGTCTATCCCGGCGAGACCGTGACCATGGAGCTCTGGAAGGACGGCAACACGATCTCGTTCGAAGCCAAGGTGAAGTCGCGTGGCGTCACCGTGATCAAGAACGGCAAGACAGTCTTAGGTTAGGGGGGCTCTCATGCCCCGGACGCAGCGCAGCGCTCCTTCAGCGGTGCGCTGCTGAGCCGGGGCCCAGAGCCGCCCAAGGAAGAAGAACTGGGTCCCGGCGCTGCGAAACAGCGTTTCACGCTGCATCGCGTCCGGGACACAAAACAACAAAAGCAGGGAGAAGCCACCATGGGACTACTCGACGGCAAGGTTGCGCTGGTCACCGGCGCGGGCGGGGGGCTCGGTGAAGCCTATGCAAAGCTGTTCGCGCGGGAAGGAGCCTCGATCGTCGTCAACGACCTCGGCGGGCCCCGCGACGGCTCCGGCGCCGACAAGTCGATGGCGCAGCTCGTGGTGGACGCGATCAAGGCGGAGGGCGGCAAGGCGGTCGCGAATGGTGCCGACATCTCGACCATTGAAGGCGGCCAGTCGGTGTTCGACGACGCCATCAAGCACTTCGGCCGCGCCGACATCCTCGTCAACAATGCCGGCATCTTGCGCGACCAGACCTTTGCCAAGGCTAGCGAGTCCGACTGGGACAAGGTCATCAAGGTGCATCTGAAGGGCACCTTCTGTTGCACCATGCCGGTGTTTCGCTGGATGCGGGAAAATGGTGGTGGTGTCATCGTCAACACCTCCTCGACCTCGGGATTGATCGGTAATTTCGGCCAGAGCAATTACGGCGCGGCCAAGGGCGGCATCTGGGGCCTGTCCAATGTGCTGGCGATCGAGGGCCGGAAGTACAACATCCGGGTCTGGACGCTGGCCCCGGGCGCGCTGACCCGCATGACCGCAGACCTGCCCCGCTATAAGGAGAACCCCGGCGCGGCGCTGGGGCCGGACGGCATCGCGCCGGCCGTGCTATACATGGTCAGCGATTTGTCGGGCGACCAGACCGGCAAAGTGCTGGGCGTGTCCGGGCCCCGCGGCGTGCGCGAAATGCGGATGATGGAAATGGAAGGCTGGAAACCGCCGCACTCGGGCTGGAACGCCCAGGACATCGCCGATCATGCCAAGGAGATCTTCTTCTCCGAGGAGCAGATCAAGATGGGTGCGCGGCGGTTTTAGCCACACTGTCATTCCGGGCCTGTCCCTTCGGGCCATCCCGGAATGACGAATAGAGAGAGACAAGGTAAGACGATGAAACTGACCGCCGACGCCAAGGGCACCTTCGCAATCGCGCCGACGCCGTTCCACGATGACGGAAGGATCGACGAGCGCTCGATCGACCGCCTGACCGATTTCTACGAGGAGGTCGGCTGCGACGGCGTCACGGTGTTGGGCATTTTGGGTGAGGCGCCGAAGCTCGATGCGGCCGAGGCCGAGCAGGTGGCGGTGCGCTTCGTCAAGCGCGCCAAGACAATGCAGGTGATCGTCGGCGTCTCCGCGCCGGGCTTTGCCACCATGCGCTCGCTGGCGAAGGCCTCGATGGACGCAGGCGCCGCCGGCGTCATGATCGCGCCGCCGCCCTCGCTCCGCACCGACGACCAGATCATCGGCTATTACAAGCAGGCGGCCGAGGCGATCGGTCCCGACGTGCCCTGGGTGCTCCAGGACTATCCGCTGACCTTGCAAGTGGTGTTCACGCCGGCCGTGATCCGCAAGATCGTCACCGACAATGCGAACTGTGTGATGCTCAAGCACGAGGACTGGCCGGGTCTCGAAAAGATCTCGACCCTGCGCAATTTCCAGAAGGACGGTTCGCTCCGTCCGCTCTCGATCCTCTGCGGCAATGGCGGTCTCTTTTTGGATTTCGAGATGGAGCGCGGCGCCGACGGCGCCATGACCGGCTACGCCTTCCCCGAGCTTCTGATCGACGTCGTGAACCTCTCCAAGGCCGGCAAGCGCGATGCCGCGCATGATCTGTTCGACGCGCATCTGCCGCTGATCCGCTACGAGCAGCAGCCGGGTGCCGGCCTTGCCGTGCGCAAGCACGTGCTGCAGAAGCGCGGCATCATCGCCTCCAGCGCCCAGCGCAAGCCCGGCGCGACCATCACGCCGGCGGCGAAGGCGGAGGTCGACTACCTGCTGTCGCGCGTCGCCCGCGTCGACAAGCGCGCCAATCTCGGCCCGCAATCGAGCGCCGCAGGTTAGTTGAATGCCCGAGACATCAGCATCGCGTCCCGCGTCGACGATCCTCCTGCTGCGCGACGCAGCAAAGGAAGTTGAGGTCTTCATGATGGTCCGCCATCATCAGATCGAGTTCAACTCGGGCGCGCTGGTGTTTCCCGGCGGCAGCGTCGATGCCGGCGACAACGAGATTGTCGCCCGCGCCGACCTTTATTCTGGCGGCGAGGGCCTGAGCGAATCCGATCGCGGCTTCCGTATCGCCGCGATCCGCGAGACGTTTGAGGAAAGCGGCATCCTGCTGGCGCGTTCGAAGGGCTCGAACACGCCCGTTGATGCCAGGCGCGCCGGCGAGATCGCCGATGCGCATCGCGTCGCGCTCAACGAGCACAAGATCAGTTTCATGAGCATCCTGGCCGACAATGGCCTCCAACTCGCGCTCGACACGCTGGTGCCGTACGCACACTGGATCACGCCGGAGAGCATGCCGAAGCGTTTCGACACCTGGTTTTTTCTTGCGGCAGCACCGCCCGACCAGCTCGGCGCGCATGACGGACGGGAGTCGACCGACTCGATCTGGGTCTCGCCGCGCGAGGCTGTCGAGGGCGGCGAGAGCGGCCGCTTCAAGCTGCCGTTCCCGACCACGCGCAACCTGATCCGGCTGGCCAAGCAAGGCAGCGTGAGCGCCGCGCTAGATCATGCCAAGGGCATGTCGATCGTCACGGTGATGCCGGTCATGACCAAGACCGAGAGCGGCCGCCAGCTCCGCATCCCCCGCGAGGCCGGCTATGACGGCGAGGTGTTCGAGGTCGGCGCGGTCGGCTGACACAGTTCGACGCACGACGAACTATAGCGCTCCCGGTCGCTGTATGTTCCGTCCACTGAAAGCTGGACGGAGCGCGCGATGGATAACCGGCAGGACGCCAACATTGCCGTCGAGCTGACGCTGCTGATCGCGCTCGCCACGCTCTGGGGCGGTTCCTACACCTTCATCAAACTCGGCGTCGCCACCATCCCGCCGGTCACGCTGATCGCCGCGCGCACCACGATCGCAGGCCTGCTGCTGCTCGTCGTCATGTGGGCGAGGGGCATCAGGATTCCCAGGGACGTCGCGACCTGGCAGCGCTTCGCGTTCCAGGCCGTGCTCAACAGCGTCATCCCCTGGACTCTGATTGCTTGGGGCGAGCGCCATGTCGATGCTGCGCTGGCTACCATCCTCAACTCGGCCGGCCCGATCTTCACTTTCCTTCTCACCGCGGTCGTCACCCGCCATGAGGCCACAACCCCGCGAAAACTGTTCGGCGTGGTGGCCGGCATGGCCGGCATCCTGCTGATCGTCGGCGTCGATGCGCTCCACGACATCGGCAGCGGCCTCGTCGCGGAAGCCGCGATCGTTGCCGCCACCATCTGCTACGCTTGCGCTGCGATCTTCGGCCGGAGCTTCAAGGGCCTCGATCCCTTGGCGCCCGCGGCCGGCTCGCTGCTGGCGGGCGCGGCCGTGCTGATCCCGGCCTCGCTCGTGCTCGAAGCGCCCTGGGCACTATCGCCCTCGCTGAGCTCGGTCCTGGCGCTGCTCGCGCTGGCGGTGTTTTCGACTGCAGCGGCGTTCGCCATTTACTTCCGCCTGATCCAGACCCTCGGCTCGGTCGGAACCACCGCCCAGGCCTATCTCCGTGTCCCGATCGGGGTCGCCATCAGCGTCGCCTTCCTGGAGGAAACCCTGAGCCAGACCGCCTGAATTGGCTTGGCCTGCGTCGTCCTCGGCGTTGCCGCCATGACGGTCCCGGCTCGGCGCCCGGCTGTTGCTAAACCATCATGAAAAACAACTGCTTCCCAATGTCGGAGGCATGTTCCCCCGGAGCCGCGATACAGCGTATATTAGGGGTGTATGGAGTCCGGTTCCGCCCCAATGCCCGTCGAAACGCCACCGAATCTGCCGCCGAATCGATCGTTTTCGCTGTCGATCGGTCAGATGACGTTCGGCAGCTTCATTCTGGTGCTGGCGGTAATCATCGTCACCTCGACCGCCAGCGTGATCGCGATCCGGCATATCGACGCCACCTTCGCCGAGCTGCAGCGGCTGCAAAGCGTCGGCGATCTGGCGGAAGACATCGACCGCCGCATGAACGACCTGCGGCTCGCCGCGCGTGACTTCGTCACCGATCCCGGTGCCGGCATCCAGTTCAAGCAGGTGGGCGAGGCCGCCTCGACCCTGAGCGACATCCTCAAGAAGACCCGTATCGATCTTGCCCCTGAACAGCAGGACATGATCGACGGCGTCTCCGAGCGGCTTGCGACTTATCGCAGCGGGCTGGAGCGGATCTCGACCCTGATCGATCGCCGTGCGCAGTTGCTCGCCGGGCTGCCGCCGCTGCGCGACCAGTTCGATGCGGCGGTCTCCGAAAGCGGAGACCGCGATCTCGCCGCCCGCCTGTCGGAGGCGCAGAGCCGGATCGCGCTCGGGCTGCTCGCACGCAACCCGTCCGCTGCCGAACAGGCCGCGCAGGGCATGCTGGCGATGGACATCGCAGATAGCAGGCTGAAGGCGGCCGTGAACAATTACGCCGATGCCCTCGTCGCGGTCGCTGTCCGCGAACGGCAGATCGCCGATATCGACCGCGAGGTGCTGGGAACCGAGGGCCGGCTGATCGGCCGCGTCACCGAATTGCTCCGTGACGTCAGCGACCGCCGCGGCCACGTGCTGTCGCGCGATTTCGCCCGGACGCTTGCGGAGGCGCGCTGGCAGAGCATCGTGCTCGGCAGCATGGGTGTGTTGATCGGCATACTCGCCGCGGGCTTCGTGGTGCGCCGGACGGTGCGTCCGCTGGCCCAGATCGCGCGCTCCATTCGTGCCCTTGCGGCGGGCGAGAAGAATACGTCGATCCCGTCGGCCGATCTCAACAACGAGATCGGCGACATCGCACGCGCGGCAGAGGTGTTCCGTCGCGCGTTGGAAGAAGCCGACACCGCACGAGAGGCAGCCGTGCGAGCGCTCACCGAGCAGCGGCTGGCCGAGGAAAGCTATCGCAAACTGTTCGAGGGTTCGGTCGACGGCATCTACGTGACGACGCCGTCCGGCGACCTACTCAACGCCAATCCGGCGCTGGCGCGGATGATGGGCTATGACAGTCCGCAGCACCTGATCGACAGCATCAACGATATCGCCCACACCATCTACGTCGATCCCGAGGCGCGCGTCGAGTATCAGCGGCTGATGCACCGCGACGGCATGGTGCGTGAGTTCGAGTATCAGGTGCGCCAGCGCAGCGGCAACATCCTCTGGCTTTCCGACAGCGCAACCGGGGTGCGGGACGAGCAGGGCAGGATCGTCCGCTACGAGGGCACGCTGCGCGACATCACCGACCAGAAGCGGGCGGAAGACGCCATCGCCGAAGGCCGCCGCCTGCTCCAGCAGGTCATCGACACCGTGCCGGCCGTCATCAACGTCAAGGACCGCGACCTGCGTTACGTGCTGATGAACCGCTACATGGCCGGCATCTTCGGCATCGAGCCGGGCGATGCGCTCGGTCGCACCACCGCGGACCTGATGTCGCGCTATGGCGCGGCCAAGACCGACGAGAACGACAAGCGCGTGCTCAGTTTCCGCAAAGGTCTCGGCTTCTACGAGGAGGAGTACAAGGATTCCTCCGGCAACATGCGGCAATGGCTGGTCAACAAGCTGCCGCTGCTTGATGCCGAGGGCGAGATCGAGCGGATCGTCACCGTGGCGCTCGACATCGGTGAGCGCAAGCGTGGCGAGCAGGAGATGCGGAAGGCGAAGGACGCCGCCGAGACCGCGCTGCGCAATCTGCGCGAGACGCAGGCCTCGCTGATCGAGGCGGAGAAGCTCGCGGCCCTCGGTCGCCTGGTCGCCGGCGTCGCGCACGAGGTCAACAATCCCGTCGGCATCAGCCTCACGGTTGCCTCTGCGCTGGAACGCAAGACCGCGATCTTCAGCGCCGAGGTCGAGCGCGGCGAGCTTCGCCGCTCGACACTGAACGACTATCTCAACACCAGCCGCGACGCGTCCTCGCAGCTCGTCTCCAATCTCAACCGCGCAGCCGAGCTGATCCAGTCGTTCAAGCAGGTCGCGGCCGACCGCAACTATTCAGACCAGCGCACGTTCGATCTCGCCGACCTCACCGAGCAGGTGGTGATGAGCCTGCGCCCGGGCCTGCGCAAGCAGAACCTGACGCTCAACGTCGAGTGCCAGCCCAACCTCACCATGAACAGCTATCCCGGCCCGTACGGCCAGGTGCTGACGAATCTGTTCCTGAATTCGGTGGCGCACGCCTTTCCGGACGGACGTCCGGGGATCATCGACATTCGGGTGCGCGAGTCCGGCAAGGACAATGTCGAGATCATCGTCGCCGACAATGGCTGCGGCATGTCGCTCGACGTGCGTCGCCGCGCCTTCGATCCGTTCTTCACGACGCGGCGCGACCAGGGTGGCACCGGTCTCGGATTGCACATCGTCTACAGCATCGTGACGAACCGGCTCGGCGGGCGGCTCGACCTCGATTCCGAGACGGGCGAGGGGACCCGCATTCAGATAATCCTGCCGCGCACAGCACCGCTCGAGCAGGCTGCGGAATAGTCGGCGGCCTAATCGATATCGGCGAGCTTGTGCAGGGTGGCGCCAAAGATCTGGCTGGCCTTTCCGACGAGAGCGGTGCCCGTCATATCACCCCGCGTATCGGTGAAGGTGCCGCTGACGCCAATGCCGACTGCCGTTGGGCCGCCGAACAGAGGATTGTCGTCGCCGCGCGGGGAGGTGTGCCGTTGCACCAGCACCTCGCCCTTGAAGGTGTTGTCCTTCACCTTGTAGCTGCCGGTGTAATAGAGATAGGCATCGCCGCCAAGAATCTGGCCGTCGCGGAAAAGAATCACGCCGCTGCCCTTGCCGACTCGACCGTCGAGCAGGGTCACGTGAATCGAATAGAGGCCGTTCTTCATAACGTCCCGTCGGCCGGCCGCCATCGCCCAATGGCGTAACCAGTGAAGCTTTTATGCCAAAGCGCAACCCCTCGCGCAACGCGGCAGTTTTGCCGGCGGTGGTGTCCCGTGCCGGCACGCGAACCGTAATTGTCCCAGCTTGTGTGTGACGCGGTTATGACGGTCTCATCCTACAGCGAGGCCAGTCGTTGCGAATCAGAGTTGGCCCGCGAAATGCATAACCATCGTTGCACTGGCCGCGGGGTGCTGGAGCAAGACGAACGTGAGCAACTGGATCGATTCCGGCGGCGATGAGCCGCATTTGTACAGTGCGCGTCCCACGAATTGCGAAACACAACGACGGCGGATCGGCCGTCCCACACGGTGGCGAAGCGCGGCAAGTCTTGCTTGCGCGCTGGCGCTGATCGCGCTGGTTGCTCCGATTGGGCACGCACGCGATCGCGGCCAGTTTGTCAACACCAGTACAGAGCTGAAAGCCTGGTTCGACGGCTTGCGCAGCGGCAAGGGGCCATGCTGCTCCGATGCCGACGGTTCCGCGATCTCGGACTCCGATTGGGAGAGCAAGGACGGGCACTATCGTGTCCGCATCCCGCGCCTCGGCTACGTGATCGAGGGCCGGGAGCAAGAGCTCGTCTGGGTCGACGTGCCTGAGGAGGCCGTGATCTCGGAGCCCAACCGGGTCGGACGCACCATGGTCTGGCCGATCTACGGCTACATGGGCGTCACGATCCGCTGCTTTATGCCAGGTAGCATGACTTAGCCGGGCGCTCGCGCACCCGGCTTATCCTCGATCTCAGATGCGGCGCTGCGTCAGGTATACTTCTTGTCGCGCTCGAGCAGCTCGATGGAGATGCCTTCGGGGCCGCGGATGAAGCAGATGCGGACGCCAGACCGGATCGTGGTCGGCTCGCGGGTGAATGTCACGCCCTTGGCCTTGATCTCGGCGGCGACGGCATCGATGTCCTTCACCGTGAGCCCGAAATGGTCGAGGCCCTGATGGGGGTGCGGGGGCGGCGGGTTGACGGCGCTCTCGCCCTCCAGCGGCGCGATGAAGATCCTTGCGCCGCCCAGGTTCACGTCGATGCGTCCCGGCGCGCGCACGATTTCGCCGCCGAGGATATCGCGCAGCCACGCCGCGGTCGTTTCCGGATCGGGGCTGCGCAGATGGATGTGATCCCAGGTGACGACGACTGGCATTTCAATTCCTCCCGATAGGGCCTTCGCGGTGTTGCAGGGCATGTTAGCGATCCCGATCGATGATCGCTACCGTGGCTCCTATCCGAGATTCGCGCGGTTGTTGGAACCTTAGTTCGCTTCACGGATTGAGGAAGGAGGCGAGTGACGCACCCATGAACGCAGGGTTTGGCCGGATCGGACGGGGAAGCTTCGCTGGCAATGGCGAGGACCCGCCGCGGCGCCGGCCCCCAACTAGTATCTGGCTCAAGCGAGGCCTGTTGTGGCTGCTGGCTATGCTCGTGGTTGGCGGTGCCGTCTGGCTGCTGATGCCGCCCTCCGAAGGCAATGTCGCGCAATCCGAGCCTACGAAATTGGCGCTGGCAAGCATCGATCCAGCCCCCCCGACAACCGCCTCAGATACCTCCACTGCGGAGGCGGCCGGGCTCGACCGGATGACGATCTCATCGCAGACCTGGCGGCGCGGCGGGCTCGGCTCGAAGGCACTTGTTACGTTTACCGTGCGAAATGACAATGAGTATGCCGTAAGAGATGTCGAGATCGTCTGCGCCTTCATGCGGCGCGACGGCAGCCATCTGACCGACCGCAGCCGTGTGCTGGCCGATATTGTCGGCATGAAGAGTCGCAAGACCTTTGCGCGCGTCCCCGTCGGATTCGTCAACGTGAACGCCGATCAGGCGAAGTGCTCGCTGGTGACGGCGCGGCGCGCCTAAAGGGCCTCCACATTCCGCTAGCGGAAAAGTTACCGTCCTTGCCCCTTGGTGGAAAAACTTGGCGTTGCCATTTGAACCGAACGGCTGGGCCCAGGAACCAATTAAAGGATCGCCTGTTAAGGCGGTTAGTCCACGCGGGGATGCGGGGGGCGGAGCGCGGCCAATGCCCATCTTTCGCTATTTCATGTTCGTCGGTGGAGCTCTGCTCGCCCTGTTGTTCGTGGCTGATTTCGTTTGGCCGACGTCGCCGGTTGCGCAGGTCGTTGCGGGTGTAAGCTACGATCAGCCGTTGATCCGGATCCGGTCCGATCGCCATCCGCCCGAACGCGTCGTGCTCGACACCAGCCAGCCGACCGTTGCCGCGCCGGTGACGAAGACGGCTGCCGTCGCGGCACCTCAGCCGACCGCGCAGGCGGACGTATTGGCTGAAATGTCGGCAAAGACGCGGGTGCGCGAGACCTTTGCTCAGTTCACGCCGAAGGGCGACGTGGCGGCGGCCAGGAAGGTCGACGCCAAGCCGCAGGGTCAGGTGGCTCAGACGACCCAGGCTCAGCAAGTTCAGGTCCCAGCCCAGCGCAAGCGCAAGGTGGCCCGGGCGCGTCCGGCGCCTCAGCGTGGTCAGCCGATGATGCTGGTCGCACAGCAGCCGCATTTCGGTCTTTTCAACACGACCTGGTAACAGCGCGCCTCTGTCCTGCCTCGATAAAGGCGGGGAGGGCTTTTTATTGTTCGACCTCTCTGCTAATTCGTACCGATCCGAGCGTCGCAGATCAGCTGGCCTCCCAGCCTATGTCCGCGACGCTTCGGTTTGTGGCCCAATACGCGGGGCCATCAGGGCGCTCGTAGCTCAGCTGGATAGAGCATCGGATTTCGATTCCGAGGGTCGGAGGTTCGAATCCTTCCGAGCGCGCCATTTGTCAAATGTCCAGACCGTGGCCAGATCCTTCAGCGCTTCGCTCCGCAAGCCTCGCCCCGGGTTTGGCGGCGCATTGCTCGGACTGGCCAACGCGACTCGAAGGATCGCATTCCGCAGCAGCCTCACGCGCAAGCCGGGCAGGCACTGCGCAGTGCGGTTGTGATCAGTTGGCCGGAAGACCGGTTTGCCGGGCCCGCGTCAGAGTGTCCGAGGGCGCTTCGTGGAAGGTCGCCCGGTACGCTGCGGCAAACTCGCCGAGGTGATGAAAGCCCTGGGCGCGCGCGCACGAGGCGACCGACGCACCACCGCTCCTGAGAAGCTGCGTGCGGGTGGCCCATAGCCGCTTCAGGCGGATGTATTGATGCAGGCTCATGCCGCGCACCTTGGCCACCGCACCGCCGAGGGTCCGGATCGAGACGCCGAACTCACCAGCAAGCTCGGCGGTATAGATCGGGGAGGTCGGATAAGCAGCGACGTAATCGTCGATCCGCTGCACGAGCCTGGCAGATCGCGCGCCCGCATTCGGGGCGCTACGCTCCGACAGCGGATTCGTTCGAAACAGGTCATCGAAGGCGAGCAGCAGCCCCTCCTGGAGATGGGCGGCGGCTTCCGTGGTCTCGAACATCTGCGGCGCGACCGATGCGGTCCTGAGGATGTCTTGCACAAGCTGCCGCGCGTAGAGATGAGCGGCGGGGTCTGCGATGCGAACCCGCAATGCGTCGGCCCGATCGAACCATCCGCGATCCCTGAGCGTGGGCGAGAACATGATCAGCGCATGATGATTGATCTGGGGCTCGACGAAGTGGCAGTCATGGTAGCCACGCAGGGCAATGAAGAAGCGCGAGTCGATATCCATTCCGCTCGAGCTGGCGCGCAGATCATCGCTCATCGGCAGGATCACCATGCCGCCCGGCGCGCGGTAGGCGGTGTCAAGGATACGCGCAAACGATCTCGCGACGATAATCCTGCATGCCGGCAGGTTCACGATCGCCCGCGCGGCTGCGAAATTGGCAACGTCGAGCGGAATGCTCCGGGCGTCTTCCAGCGACTCAGCCGGTCGAAACGCGTCGACGTCGGTAAACCGGGTCAGCTGGAGCGCGGAGGACGGGGCGAGAGCGTCGAAGAACATGCGTCTGGCCGGATGCTGCAATGTGACAATAAAATGAACGTCGGTACATGGCCATCAATGGCGAAACACGACGATTCAGTAAACAGGATTCAGTGCCGTAATATTGCGGACATCATGCCACGAGGGGCTATCGGGTCGATGTCACCGTCAACGGTCTCGGCTCATCGGCTGACCGGTAGTGAGGTCTTTTCGCAAAAGTGAAGGGGCCCCGAGGGCCCCTTCAATCTTACCAGCGGCGATAGCGGGGGCCATAATAACGCGGTCCGTAATAGCGGGGACCGTAATAGCGCGGCGGCCCATAATATCCGGGGCCGTAGCCGTAGACGTTCGGCTGCCACCAGCAGCGTCCCCAGGCGTTGCAGACCATGCGGACCTGCTCGACGTCGGAGACCTGCGGCGTCGTAGGTGCAGGCGCAACGGGCATGGCCAATGCCGACGATGATGCCGCGATGGCACCGAACAGGGACGCGGCGACGAGGCCGATCTTAAGCTTCATGATGTCTTTCTCCACTTACGCAATACAGAATATCGAAGTTGTTCTGATCAAATTGTGGCAGCAGCCTCGCTGAACGGCACGACACCGCGCTCAGCGTCGCGTGCGCTGGGCATGATCCGCACCGACTATTCGGATACGGTGCGCAGGGCGCTCGGAGGCAAGGTCGGCAAGGACCTCGTCAAGCTGCCGGTCTATGAGATCGAGAAGCAGGCGCTGCTGTCGGGGGCCGCCAAGTAGGCCGGCCGCCACAAGACGCCGCCGCGGCACCCCTCAGTAGCAGGGGTGCCGCCGGCCATCCTGGCCGACATAGGCGGCCGCACTCTGATAGCAGTGGTTGGTCGACGGGCCATCGTAAAAGGCGAAGGTGCCGGGGGTGATACCCGGGCCGTAATTGTGCAGATAGCTGATCTGGTAGGGCAGTGGGTTGGCGTAATAGCGATGGTACCGGTGGTGTCCCCGTGCCTCCGCAAGGCCAGGGGCTAGGATTGCGGCCGACAGGGCAGCAACCGCGGCTACAAGCTTCAACTTGCTCATCTCGATTCTCCGGAACCCGCGCGACTAAGTCTGCCATCATCTATAGCCGTTTCGGGTTGCCGGGGCACCCGTCCCAGGCCCGGAAATCGGGGCAAATCCAGCAGATTCCCCGGTGGGTGTGACAGAATTGCCGGAACTGGGCTCGAAGCCTGCCCATTTTTGGCCTTTTGGGGATGCTTAACGAATTCCCCACACAAGTATGGCCAAAGAGAATTCGGATTAAGATTCCTTCCGCCGGCGTCCTGGGGTTTTCCTTGGGGGCTCTTCGAGGCCGGTTCATTCCTGCAAGGTTTCGTCGTCACGCCGCCATGCGCATCACGCTCCTCAGCCTGCTGTTGCTCTTCGTCGCTGCTGCCACGCCAGCGCGCGCCGAGCTGCATATCACCCGTGACCATGGCGGTTACGTCGAGGAGTACAAGGTCAGGTACAAGCGCGTTCGCGACAAGGGCGAGCGGGTCATCATCGACGGCATCTGCAACTCAGCCTGCACGCTGGTGCTCGGCATCGTGCCGATGAACAAGATCTGCGTGACGCCGCGCGCAAGCCTCGGCTTCCACCAGGCGTACTACGACAAGGCCTTCACCTTCGGCATGAAGATCACCAGTGCGGAAGGGACGTCCGACCTGATGTCGTACTATCCTGATACGGTGAAGGACTGGATCCGCCGCAACGGCGGACTCACCACCGACATGAAGAAGATCAAGAACGGTGTCGAGCTCTGGAAGATCATCGATCCCTGTCCGGAAGAATGGTGATCGGCTGATCTGAGCCGTCGTCTTCCTCGCAGCGCAGCATCCGAAATTCGCATTGCCGCACCGCCCCCGCTCGGGCAATGAGGACGGCAATGAATCATAATCAAGATCATTTGGCCGCGCGGGCGGCACCGGTGCTGTTCGTGCTGCTCTGGAGCACCGGCTTCATCGGCACCAAGTACGTCATCAACAATGCCGATCCATTGACCTACCTCGCCATCCGCATGGCGGTGGTGGTCGGCTTGATGACGATCATTGCAGGCGTTGCCCGTCCGAAATGGCCCGATCGCATCGGCATCGCGCACAGCGCGGTCGCCGGCATTCTCGTCCACGGCTTCTATCTCGGCGGCACCGCGATTGCGATCGCCCATTCGATTCCGGCGGGACTCTCAGCGCTCATTCCGGGCCTGCAGCCGATCCTGACCTCGACCATCGCCAACCGCTGGCTCGGCGAGAAGGTGACGCCGGTGCAATGGGGCGGACTGCTGCTCGGTCTTGGCGGCGTGGCGCTGATCCTGCACAACCGCCCCATGACCGGCGAGGCCGGGCTCGGCTGGCTCGCTTCGGTGGTCTCGCTGATCAGCATCACGCTCGGCACGCTCTATCAGCGCCGCTATTGCAACCACATCGACTGGCGCGCCGGCAACCTCGTCCAGTATGTGGCCGTCACGATCTTCTTCACGGTCGGCGCCTTCCTGTTCGAAGATCGTGTCGTGCACTGGACGCAGGAGTTCGTGCTCGCGCTCGGCTGGCTTGCGGTCGCCCTCTCGATCGGATCGATAGGCCTTTTGTACTGGCTGATCCGCCACGCCGCTGCGACGTCGGTTGCGAGCCTGTTCTACCTCGTGCCGGCCGTCACGGCGCTGATGGCCTATCTGCTGTTCGGCGAGAAGCTCGATGCGCCGGCGATCGCCGGCATGGCGATGTGCGCGGCCGCGGTATTCGTGGTCAACCGGCGCTTCGGCTCGTAGGCGCCGCTGCCGGAATACATCCCTGACGTGCAGGCCGCGTTCGTGCTAGGCTTGCCGCATTTCAGTTTCCCTTTCACGCGGTGATTTCCATGAAGAAGGCGAAGCGCGCGCTGCTCGGCAGATCCCTGAAGCCGGTTCGGATTGCCTGCATCAACTACGCCAGGGAGTCGATCAACGACCGTGAGATGAGCCAGCTCACCGCGGCGCTCCAGAAGTGTTACGACAAGCATTTCCTGCCGGTGTGGGGCTATCCGGTCGACCTCTATGTCACGCGCAAGCCGAAGGCCACCGACTGGCAACTGGTCTATTTCGACGATGCCTTGCACAAGAACATGCTCGGGCGCCATGAGCTGACCCATCGCGGCCAGCCGATCTCGAAGATCTTCGTCAAGGCACTGGGTGAGGAGCCGATCAGTGTGGCGGCGTCGCACGAGCTGTTCGAGATGGTGCTCGACCCCATGGCCAATCTCTGGGCTGAAAAGAATCCGAACACCCAATATGCCTATGAGGTCTGCGACGCCGTGGAGGAGGATTCCTTCGACGTCGACGGCTTGCCGATGTCGAACTTCGTCTATCCGTCCTGGTTCGAGCCATTCAAGCATCCCCGCGGCACCGAGTTCGACCACAAGGGAACGCTGAAGGCGCCGTTCTCGATGACCGAGGGTGGCTATGTCATCAAGAAGGTCAACGGGAGGAAGGTGATCAAGGCGTTCGGCTCACCCGCAAAGCGGCGGCGCTTCAACGCCGAAGACCGGCGCGGCCATCGCAGCGAATTTCGCGATCCGAAGGGAAAGCACCATCCGGGCCGGCGCGCGTCGAAGCGGAGAGGGTAGGGCCTGTAGAGGAGACGTCTCCGGGCGCGCCCGCACCCGGAGACGCGCTGCGATCAGCGCTTGGCCTTCTTTTTCTTCTTCGCCGTTTTCTTCGCGGTTTTCTTGGCCGTTTTCTTGGCTGCTTTCCTGGCCGTCTTCTTCACGGACTTCTTGGCTGCCTTTTTCGACGACTTCTTGGCGGCCTTTTTGGCCTTCTTCTTGGAAGCCTTCTTCGGCGCGACTTTCTTCGCAACCTTCTTGGCGGCCTTCTTCACCTTCTTCGCGGCGGTGACTGCGGCGTCCTTGGTCACGTCCACGGCGCTGGTGATCGTCTCCATCGCCTGCTCGGTGATTGGCTTATCGTCGTCCATATCGTGTCCCCCACGGTTCGCATGGAGCGATGACGATAGCGGGTTTCACAATAGTGTCAAAGCAACGCTCAACGTTTGCGGAAGCGGCGAGCGCGCGCTCGCGTCCCTTGGCATGATCGAGGATCGGTTGCTGGGGCGCGGTGGTGACCGCGGTCTCGTCGACCGCGGGTCTATTGGTGGCGGATCGTGTGACCGGATAACGGTCCTTATTTCGGCTGCGGCACGATCCGGATGTAGGGCTTCGGTTCCTTCCAGCCCTGCGGGTAGATGGTCTTGGCCTCGTCGTTGGAGACCGAGCCCGCAATGATGACGTCCTCGCCCTGCGACCAGTCGGCCGGCGTCGCGACGCGATGCTTCGCTGTGAGCTGGAGCGAGTCGATCACGCGCAGGATTTCCTGAAAATTCCGGCCCGTGGTCATCGGATAGACCAGCACCAGCTTGATCTTCTTGTCCGGCCCGATGATGAAGACGTTGCGAACGGTCTGGTTGTCGGCCGGCGTGCGGGTGAGGGGATCGCCCGAGGTCGAGGCCGGCAGCATCTCGTAGAGCTTCGAGACATTGAAATCGGTGTCGCCGATCATCGGGTAGTTCGGGGCGGCGCCTTGCGTCTCCTTGATGTCCTCCGACCATTTCGAATGGCGGTCGACCGGATCGACCGAGAGGCCCATCAACTTGACGCCACGCTTGTCGAACTCCGGCTTCAACTTGGCGAGAGCGCCGAGCTCCGTCGTACAAACCGGCGTGAAGTCCTTCGGGTGCGAGAACAGCAGGGCCCAGCTGTTGCCGATCCAGTCGTGGAACTTGATCTTCCCTTCGGTGGTCTCGGCTTCGAAGTCGGGTGCGGTGGTGCCGATCGGAAGTGTCATGGTTCTACCTCATCGCATTGAATTTGCTTGGGAATTACTGTCTGGCCGTCAGCATCATTATAGGGCCTCGGCGAGGCCAAGTGAACGCCAAGTGAACCGCTTCAAGTAAAATGTGAATTCCTTCTCTGAAGAGCCGATCTCCTAGCATCTTTCTGTTACAGGGGCACCTGCGGCGAAGCATCTCGACCCGGGATGACGGGGCTGGATTGCCCCGATAAAGCCTTTTATGACCCGCATCACGCTCGCCCGACGCTCTCCGGAACCGAAACGGTCCTCATAGCGACTAATCGGCAACCATTGAGAAAAGTCGCGATCCCCATATCGAATCGTTAACCACCCCTTTACGCCCGCATGAAAATGCTGGTCGATCAGAAGAAATCTGGAAGTGAACTATGTCCGCCGCACTGCCCAAGTCCGTTGAGAAGTCCGTTGAGTCGCCGTCCCTCGAACCGTCCTGCCGCGATACCGCGGCCCATGCGCTCTCCATCGTGCGCGACGGCGTGATCACGGGCGAAGGCCCAACCACGAAGGGCCGGATGCACTTTTCCCGCTCGCTCGATGCCGATGACACCGCCTGGTGCGTCCGTATCCTGACCGCCACCGCCGTCAACGACCAGCCGGTCAGCCGCGCCGAAGCCGAGGCGCTGTTTGAGATCAACGAAGCCGCGACCGAGCGCACCGATGGTGGCCGGTTCGACGATCTGCTTGCCAAGGCCGTGGCCCATTACGCCGCGAGCGCCTCCGGCCTGAAGGTGCCGCCGCGCAACGTCGCGCTGGTGCAGGACATCGAGAGCTGGGCACCGGCCTATGCCTCGAAGGTCAACAGCGAGATGCTGGAGTGGATCGCCGGCCAGATGCGCGGCAAGCGTCACAACAACCGTCGCCTGATGGCGATGGTGGCGACCTTCCTGGGCGCCACCGCCTTGCCTCTGGCGGGCCAATTGCCGAACGTGTTCGACATTGGAATGTAAGAACTAAGGACCAAGACATTCCCGCGCCCCTTGCGAGACGCGAAAAAGAGGGGCGGGGTTATTTCCCCGCCGTTTTTTGTTTGCCGGCGTCCGGCTCGAGGCCGAGGGTGCGGCCGGGGAAGCCGGCGGCATCGAAATAGCGTTGGCTGCCGACGCGCTGGACGTTGAGCACGGTCTCGAGACCGTTCTCGGACTTCTTCTTCGACTTCTCCACTGCCTTGAACGCCTTCGGCACGATGCCGTTGGGCAGCGCCTCCGACATCACCCGGCCGACGAGGCCGCCGTTCTCCGAGCCGCGCAGGCCGAGGAGCTGAGCCGCAGTCATGCCGACGTCGGCATTGCTGACCGGCAGCTCGTCGACGAAGCCGGCTTTGAAGTCCGGACCGATCGCAGCCATGAAGTTGTAGGTGTCGCCACGGCTGAAGCTGCCGTGCATGCCCTGGCCCTGGCGCAGCACGGTGTCGGCCACCTGCACCGAGCAGTTGGTCGGCGCCTCGCCGCACTCGCTGGCATAGGAGCGGAAGTTGACCACGATCGCCGGCGTCGGCGTTGCCGCCTTGCCGCGCAGATTGATGCTCGACAGCGGCAGGGTGCCGGGGAAGCGACCGAGCTGGTCGTCGACGAACAGGCCGGAGACGTAGTCCTGCTCCATCAGCGCCTTGATGGTCTTGGCTGCCAGCTTCTTGTCCTTATTCGGCAGGTAGATCAGGTCCGAACCGCCATTGGTGGCGATGACGAGGTCGGGCTTGGTCGGATCCTTGCCGAGCACGCCGTTGCCGGCCTTCGGATGGGCGTTGCCGGTGACGGCGGCGTTCTTGTCGTTGGGGTCGAACAGCGGCAGGTCCAGCGCTTTCGCAAGGTCGATCGCCAGGAATCCCATCGGCAAAAAGTCCTTCGGCGTGTCGTCGTAGCTGAGCTTGGCCGAGGGGCTGGTCTTGCTCTCCTTGGAGATGGTCGAGAAGCCGTGGTCGGCCTGGATCATGATGTTGGTGTTGGCGGAAAGGCCAAGCTCGTCGAGTGCCTTGCGGATCTGGGCGAGGTTGTTGTCGGCGTTCTTGATACCAGCCATCGAGGTCGGCCCGTTGATGCCTGGCAGGATCTGGTTCAGGCTGTCGCCAGTGTTGTGCTGACTGCCATCGGGATCGCGCGACCAGAAAACGAGGACGAACGGCTTGTTGCGTGCCTTGAACATCGGCAGCAGCACCTTGGTGGCGACATCGGCGAAATAAGCCTGCTGTGCGACGTTGGCGACGGTGGTGCCGGGCGTCTTGGCATCGCCCGCCTTGGCATTGTCGCCGCGCGACGGCGCGGCGAGGGCAAGGCCGGCCTTGGTCAACGCCGCCTTCACCTCGTCCGACAGCGGTACGCCAATCTTGGTGCCGGTGGCGTCGTCGAACACGACCGAATGCAGGCCGGGCTTGTCGGGATGATCGGTGTGGTCCCACTGGTAGGTCGGACCGTGCTTGCCCAGCGCGGCGGTGCTGAAGCCCTTGTCGCGGGCCATCTTCAACACGGTCTCTTCGTTGAGATAGTCGCCCTTGAAATGCTCGTCGATGTCGCCGAGCACGGCGTCGTTCTCGATGAAGGGGACCACGGTGTCGCCGGCGGGCACCGAGGTGTAGTTGGTCCAGATCGTGTTGGAGAACACGCCGGTGTCGCCGAGATAATGGCCGGTCGACATCGCCGAGCCGTTGGCCATGGTGAAAGTCGGGAACAGCGAATGCGAGTTCTTGAAATTGACGCCCTTGTCGCGGACCTCGGCCATGGCCGGCGCGGTCTCGGGGGTGATCTTCAGTGCGCGCAGCCCGTCGGGAATGAACAGGATCAGGTTGCGGGGCGTGTTGTTCTGGGCGGAGACAAATCCGGTGGAAAGCACTGTCAGTCCGGCTGATAGCAACACCAGTGAACGGCGCATCAAAATCTCCTAGCGGTGAGGCGGCTTGGCCGCCGAACCGCGGCCCCCGGCAATCGTTTAGTTTTGCTGCGTGACGGTTTTGTTACAAGAGCGAAAGTACATGCAGAAGTGACGGGAAGGTGGCCACGCGTCCACGGATTTATCGTTGCTGGGTACGGACGCCGTCGTATCCCGGACGCGCTGCAATGCGTCGCATTGCTGCGCAGAGCCGGGACCCAGGAAGCGACACAGTGCGCTGCTGCATGGGCCCCGGCTCTGCAGCGCACCGCTGAAGGAGCGCTGCGCTGCGTCCGGGGC